>CAVHWE010000010.1:0-25690 GCA_963639495.1 bacterium
ACCCAGGGCGATGCCCTGGGCTAGGAGCTTCTGCCCTTTCAGGGCGTGTGGGGCTTACTTACGAAACTTGAGTTAAACGGATGAAAACGCAAAGTAAATGAAAGACGAACTTGTCTATCTCCCCTTCTGCTTCTTCAACATCATCAGTCCTTTGGTGAGTTGTCTGGTTGCCATCCTTGGCTTCGTACCCAACCCACAACCCAGGGAAAACAAAGCATCAGCAGCAGAAGAGTCTGATATCCATTAATATTAATAGGAGATTCATAGATTCCCAATGACGGCAAGCAGACGCCGATGAGAGGTCATCCTGTATTCATTGCTCAGCATGCTACTGGCTGCTGCTGCCGTGGTTGTTTCTTTAAATGGCATCATATACCTGCCGGAAGACAGTTGACAGGAGAAGAACAGCTATATGCAGTAGCGGTACTGATGGCTTGGATTGAAAAACAGGTTTAAAGATTGTGTAAATTTTACGCTGGAATGAATGATGATGTTTTTTCTTTAACAAAGAAGCCTGCTGACAAGCATTGGCTGCAAACTGTAATTCTTTAGAAACAGGAAAGTAAATGAATTGTATAGCCGCTGTATCTGAGACGTAATCTTTCTGTTCTACCTTTGCACCCGAAATTAGTAATTATGAATTCTATATAATAATAAGGTAGAAAATGAGAAAGCAACGTATGAAGAAATGCTTCTTTGCGATGACATTATGTTGTGTGGCTGGAAGCATGTTTGCCCAGTCTGCACAGGATGGTAGCAAGACATCTGAAAAGAAAAGTTCTGTAAAAGGGAAAAAGATACAGAAGTCGAAGTTTAGTGACGATCCGATAGAACTGAATAACGTAGTTGTTACAGCCTTGGGTATCAAGAGAGAGGAAAAGAGTCTCGGCTATGCTACGCAAACCGTATCAGGTTCTGATATTACTGCAACCATGCCAACCAACTGGTCACAGGCTTTGCAGGGTCAGGTAGCCGGATTGAATGTCATTTCAGCAGGTGGTCCCCTTTCATCAACCCAGATTAATCTCCGTGGTAACGTATCTATGAATATGGATGGAAACGGAGCTCTTATCGTAGTTGATGGTGTGCCACTTTCCAGTCCAATGAACAATCCCGGTGGTTCTTATGGTGCTGGTGGCAACTCTGAAGGTTCTATTGACTTCGGTAATGGTTTTTCTGATTTAAATCCGGATGACATTGAGAGTATTCAGGTTTTGAAAGGTGCATCCGCTTCTGCCCTTTATGGTTCCAGAGCTGCCAATGGTGTAATCATGGTTACTACCAAGTCAGGAAAAAAAGCCAAGAAGGGATTAGGTATCAGCTATAACTTTAATAATTCCTGGGAGCAGGCAGCCCACTTTCCTGATTACCAGTATGAATTCGGACAGGGTGTAGCCAAGAACATCGGTTCTAAAGGCACTCAGTGGGAAGGTCAGCCTTATTATTCCTATGGCGCCAGTGATGATGGTTTGGCTGGCACCAGTGGCACCAGTTCGGCTTTCGGCGCAAAGTTCGACGGTCAGATGTTCTATCAGTATGATCCTGAAAAAGAAGGCCGTGCTGATGTGGCTACTCCTTGGAGAGCCTACAAAGACAACCATTCAGGATTGTTCCAGACAGGTCATACCATGACAAACTCTCTGGCTCTTACGGGTAACAGCAGTACAGGAAACATGCGTATCTCTCTTACTCACAGCAAGAGTGAGTGGATATTGCCAAATTCGGGATACCAGCGTCTCACTGCAGCTTTCGCCGGTTCACAGCAGATTTCCAAGCGTGTGAAGATCAATGCCCGTATGAGTTATACCTACAGAGATGTGGAGAATACTCCTCAGCTTACTTACAATTCCAACTCTTTGAGCTATTTCCTGATATTCATGAATCCTAACTTCAACCTCGACTGGTTTAAGCCAATGTGGTATAAGGGTAAGGAGAATATCAAGCAGATACGTCCATTCTCAAGTTATCTGCCAAATCCATACGTTTTGCTTTACGAGGCAACCAACCCTGCCAAGAAACACAGTTTCAATGGTAACATCTCAGCTAATTTTACCATCAACCGTTTCCTGGATTTGCAGTTACGCTCCGGTCTTCAGGCTACAGCCCAGCTGCAGGAACAGCACAGACCTTGGGATGACAAGGCTTTCCCTACAGGTTTCTTCAAGAAGCAGAACATCTTTGACTACGAGGTAAACTCTGATATGTTGCTGTCTTATCACAACAGTTTTGAGAATGGTCTCAATGTCAATGCCTCTGTCGGTGGAAACATGATGCAGTCATATTATGATTTGCTGTCGGCTTCCGTTACGGGCTTGAATACGCCTGGTGTGTATAGTCTGGCTAATGGAGTATCAAATCCATTGGTAACAACTACCATTCGCAAGAAGCGTGTCAACTCACTTTATTTCATGGCCAACCTTGCTTATCAGGAGATGTTGTTCCTTGACATAACAGGACGCAATGACTGGTCATCCACCTTGCCTCGCAAGAACCGTTCTTTCTTCTATCCTTCTGTGGGCTTGAGTGCTGTACTGAACAGCATGATGAAGATGCCGAAGTGGATGAATCTCTTGAAAGTACGTGCTTCCTGGGCACAGGTTGGTAATGATACCCAGCCTTACAAGACTTCACCTTACTATACAACAAGTGATTTCTCAGGATCGTTGGTTAAGCCAGGTACGCTTTATAATGCAGATTTCAAGCCGGAGATGTCAGCCAACTGGGAAGGTGGATTGGATTTCAAGGCTTTTGGCAGCCGTTTGGGATTAGACGTTACCTATTATTATAACCGCACCAAGAATCAGATTCTCAATGCTCCTTTTGATCCTACTACGGGTTATACTAAGGGTACCATCAACTCAGGATGTGTGAGCAACAGAGGTGTGGAGATTGTACTCCGTGGTACTCCTGTCAAGACGAAAGACTGGCAATGGGATATGACCGCTACCTGGTCAACCAATAAAAATAAGATAGAATCGCTTTCTGAATTTGCTGATGAGCGCCAGATTCTCGGTTCTTATGTCAGTGGCAATGTAAGCATTATCGGTACCAAAGGTGGAACCACCGGCGATATCTGGGGCTATAAGCTCAAGCGTAATGCCCAGGGCGAGGTGATTATTACTGCTGCCGGTTTGCCTGCCCGTCCTTCAGAGATTGAATATGTGGCATGTGCTTTGCCTGACTGGGAGGGAGCTTTCAATACTTCTCTACGATTCAAGAACTTGTCCTTCTCCATGCAATGGGATGGTAAGGTTGGCGGCAAGACCTATTCGCAGTCTCATCACAAGATGTGCGAACAGGGACACCTGGCAGAAACCCTGAATGGTAGGAAGCCTGGAACCAGTCTCTATCTGGATATTACAGATCCTGATGTACTGAAACTCTTTGAACAGCAGAAGATTACCCCTATTGCTGGAGTATACTGCATAGCACCGGGTGTAGTTGATAACGGGGATGGAACTTACAGTCCAAACAGGAAACTTGTCACCTTGGAATCTTACTATAAGGAGTATTACCGCATCGGAAATGTAGAAACCAATACTTTCAGCACTACTTATCTCAAGCTCCGTGAGATCCGTCTCGACTATCAGTTGCCTAAAAAATGGCTGAAGAATACTTTCATCTCCAATGCTTCGGTGGGTGTGTATGGCCGCAATCTGCTTTGCATCACCAGTTATCCGATGTTTGACCCAGAGACAACATCTCTTGATGGTAATACTTTTGTGCCTGGTGTAGAGGTTGGTACGCTTCCTACAAGCCGTTCTTGGGGTGTAAATCTCAAGGTAGATTTCTAATAGTGAATAAGATGTAATAAATAAAATAAAGAAAGAATCGATGAAAAAGATTTTCAGAAATATAATGATGCTGATGGCCGTGCCTGCTATGCTGATGATTACGGCATGTGAATCAATGGACGATACCAATGTGGATCCTACCCGCATGAACTCTGCCAATGCCGGTAGTTTTATGGATCCTCTCATTTATGGCATGGGCACCTATACCTGGTCACGGTATAACAGCTGGACTTTCCAGCTGATGCAGTGTCTGGTTACCACTAACTCTACCAGTGGTGTGGGTTGGTTCAATATCAGTGATACCGCCGGTGATGGCGTCTGGACCAATTATTACAAGTGGAATACCAATGCCAAGGCCATCTATGACGAAGCCGTAAAGGTGGGTGATCCGAACTATCAGGCGATTGCGTTGACCCTCAGATGCTGGATATTCGAGAATACGACTGATGCCTTTGGGGATGTACCGGTACAGGAATCTTGCCGTGGTGAGGAACAGCTCTATTATCCTAAGTTTGAGTCTCAGGCAGATGTCTACAGGTTTATCATCGATAGCCTGGATGTGGCAAACAGCAGGTATAATCTCCAGAAGGGATTACAGTTCAACACCAATGGTGACAAGATGTATTGCACCAGCAGTTCTGATTTGGAGGGCATCCTGAAGTGGAAGAAGTTTACCAACTCTTTGCGTTTACGCGCTTTGCTGCGTGTCATCGACTCTGAGGAATTGGGTAATCTGGCAAAGGCTGAGTTAAAGAAGATGATGGCAGATCCTGCTACTTATCCGGTTTTTGAATCGAATGATGACAATGCCAAGGTACATATCTCCGGTATTGCTCCTGATGAAGCTCCAATGACCCGTCCTTCTGACCTCTCTTCCTATAAATCTCTTTCCGAGTTCTTCATCAATCGCCTTCAGGCATGGAAGGATCCTCGTCTGGCTGTCTTTGCAAAACAGGCAACCAACAAGAATCCTGAAACTGGCAAAAACGAGAAATCCTATATAGGCTTGCCTAGTGGTTATGATGTGGAGCCTACATTCACCGCCTCTTCTCCTAATGCGGCTAATCTTGCCACTGCACCACAGGATATCCAGTGTCTCACCTATGCCGAGGTGCTCTTTATCAAGGCAGAGCTGGCACAGCGTGGTCTTATCTCCGATGATGCCAAGCAGCTCTATGAGAAGGCTGTTACTGCTGCGATTACGCAATGGGGTGTTGAGGTTCCTGAGGGATATTTTGAGAATGAGAAGGCAGCGTATGACGGAACTTTACGCCGTATCATGGAACAGAAGTTTTATGCGCTCTTCTTCATTGATTTCCAGCAATGGTTCGAGTATAACCGTACGGGTTATCCTGATGTACCGAAGGGTCCGGGTGTGGATGCCTCATTACACATGCCATACCGCTTCAAGTATCCTGCCATCCTGCAGCGTATGAACCGTGAACACTATCTCGAGGCTGTTCAGTCTATGGGAGGTGATGATTTCGATACGAAACTGATTTGGCAGAAGAGGCCAGAATTATAATATGTTGAATTTAAGGTAATGAAAGGATTAAAAAAGATGAAAGTAAGATTGTTTTTGATGGCAGCACTGCTGATGGCTGTTGCTGCCCAGATGGATGCACAGGAAAAGAAAGAGTTTACGCTCGAAGTATATGGTGGAGAGATTCCTGATGTCAAGCCTGCTTTTGAAGAGGAACATTTTCTGGGTGGCGAAATCACCAGAAAATGGAATACATTCCTCTGTAACTATACTCATACCTATGATGTAGAGGTGGGATTGAGTGCTTCGGGCACTGAGTTTAGAAAACCTGCCGTATTCAAGGCGGTTGAGCGTGTGAACAAATATGTAAAGAAGAGCTTTAAGTCGCATCAAATGACCCGAGAGGAGGCAACACGTATCATGACTCATGTTCTGGATTGTGCCAACATTATCTGTCTGGAGAATGATACGGCTGCATTGGAACAGGCTGCCGGTGATACCAGGACTGCTGAAGAGGCTTTGGCTTTCTTTGACCAGATAAAATTGATAAACGTTTAAGTTGGGATGTGATGAATAAGATACTGAATAAAATTATATTGTTAGTGTTTGTTGGGGCAATGCCATTGGGCAGTGTTGCCCAACAGACTTCTTCTTTTGTTTTCTCCGGCAAGGTAAAAGACTGTAAGGGTAAGGGTATAGCCGGTGTTGTAGTAAATAACGGCAGGAGTTTTGTACAGACCAATTCTCAGGGAGAATGGTCCTTGCCTACTGATACCAATGTCTGCAAGTTCGTCAGCATTTCTACTCCTTCGGCTTATGTTCTTCCTTGCCAGAAGAGTCTTGCAAAGGGCTTTTATGTTCGTGTTGACCAGCTTGTAAAAGAAGATAGCCGGCATGATTTCGTCTTGGAGAAAAGGAAAAAGCCATCTGACAAGTTCTATTATATTGCAATCTCCGACCCTCAGGTCAAGAATGAGCATGATATGAACCGCTGGAAGCAGGAATCTATCCGCGATTTGAAGGCTTATGTGGATACCTTGAGCCGTCAGCGTGAGGTGGTGGCAAATACCTTGGGCGACCTGGTCTTCGACAGCATGAACCTTTATGGTGAATATGCCGCTTCGTTTGATGGCATCAGGATGACCACTTTCCAGTGTATCGGCAATCATGATTTCGACAAGCGTTATCAGGATTTGCATAACATGGCTCTTGGCACTCCTGTATATGGAGAGCAATATTACCACCGTTTCTTCGGACCAACCAATTATTCTTATAACATCGGTAAGGTTCACGTTGTTACTTTGAAGAATATCAATTACGTGGGCCACAAGAAGTATATCGAGGCTATCACAGATGCTGATCTGGATTGGCTGAAACGCGATCTGAGTTTTATTACCAAGGGTTCTCTGGTTATCCTCAATATGCATGCTGCCGTATGGAACAGCATAGAGAACGAGGGAAATGTACGCAATGCCGGTGAGCTGGCTGATGTCTTGAAGGATTATCAGGTGCATGTATTGACTGGTCATACTCACTATTTCCAGAACAATGCGGTGGATGCCCAGCTGATGGAGCACAATATCGGTGCAGCCTGTGGTGCCTGGTGGAAGAGTCAGGTTAACCGTTGTGGTGCACCTAATGGTTATCTGGTGATGGATGTGGACGGAACCCAACTGAAATGGCACTATAAGTCTACTGGTCATGGCATGGATTATCAGATGCGTGTTTATGGTAAAGGAGAAATGTTGAGCCAGCCGCAATATGTAGTGGCAAATGTCTGGGATTGGGATCCTGCCTGCAAGGTGGAATGGCTGCAGGATGGCAAACCGATGGGCATGATGGAGAAATTTACTGATGTTGATGAAGTTTATGCCCTGAGCAAAAAGCATCAACCGGGTCTTACTGTTACCGGCCATCTGTTCAGAGGCTTGCCTTCTTCTGGTGCCAAGAGCATTACGGTTGTATTCACCAACCGTTTTGGTGAGAAATTTGAACAGACAGTAATGATTACGAATCCGAAAGTACAGACCCGTATTGTGGCTCATCGCGGATATTGGGATACAGAAGGGTCTGCCCAAAACTCAATTGCGTCTTTGCGCAAGGCTGCAGATGCCAAGGTGTATGGCTCCGAATGTGATGTACATATCACGGCAGATAGTGTCATCATCGTGAATCATGATCCTAAAATCAATCATCTGGTCATTGCCGATTCTAAGTATGCTGACCTGAAGGCCCAACTTCTTAAAAATGGTGAAGAGGTATCTACTCTTGAGCAGTATCTGAACGAACTGAAGAAGCATCCGGCTATACAGCTGATTCTTGAAATCAAAAGACAGCCTTTGCAGCAGGATGAAGACAGGCTCACCCGCAAAACGGTTGAGATGGTTAACCGTATGGGGTTGGCAAAGCAGGTAGAATATATCTCTTTCAGTTCTGCTGCCTGTGCATTGGTACGTCAGTTGGATGCCAACGCTATAGTCTATTATGTGAACGGTAATTTTACACCGGCTGAGGTGAAGAAGCTTGGCTATCAGGGTATTGACTACAACTATAAGATACTTTTCAAGCATCCTGAATGGATCAGAGAGGCTCACGAACTGGGTTTGAAGGTGAATGGATGGACCCCTGATGATGATGATGTTACCAGAAAACTCATTGAAATGAATGTCGATTTCATTACAACTAACAAGCCGGTAGAAGCACAGAAAATGGCTAAGTCATTATAATATTCAGGCTCACAAGTCCGCCGGAACGCTAACGGACTTGCGAGCCTCTTTAACCTTACTCAGCTATATCTTTAGCCTTATTCAGCTATATCTTTAGCCTTATTCAGCTATATCTTTAGCCTTACTCAGCTATATCTTTAGCCTTACTCAGCCATATCCTTAGCCTAGTTCAGCCACTTCATTTCGCTAACTCAAGTACTTCATGTCGCTAACTCAAGTACTTCATTTCGCTAACTCAAGTACTTCATTTCACTAACTTAACCACATAAACTTATTATCTTTACGCATATTTGTGCAAATTACACTTATAAACATGTGTTACATGATGTGTTTGCGCAAACAGAACGGGCAATCCATGCAAACGTTTGCACAAATAAATAGAACCTTTTTGAAATATTTTCTTGTTTACTATAGAAATTCCTCTTATATTTGCAGCCGAAAAAAGATACCAACAACAAACGAAGGCTAAGTTTAATATAAACGGAACCAATATATAAAAGTAAAGATATGATGAAGCAAACATTCATAAAATCAGCTATGTTGCTGCTGCTAATCCTTTCAACGGCAACGACGCGAGCGCAGGAGGTCGCTCTGAAGACCAACTTACTGGGATGGGCTTCTACATCTGCCAACGCCGGCATCGAAATCGGCACGGGCAAGAAAACAACCTTCCAACTCTTCGGCACCCTGAACCCCTGGAAGTTCTCGGGCGACAAGAAGATGAGATTCTGGAATGTTATGCCAGAATACAGATGGTACACCTGCCAGAAGTTTGGAGGCCATTTCTTCGGAATCCATGCCCTAGGCGGTGAATACAACATTAAAAACATTGACATGCCCTTCGGCATCCTGCCGAAAACTCTGGAGGGCAGGCATTATGAAGGCTGGTATGTTGGTGGAGGCCTCACCTACGGCTATCAGTGGTTACTCAATAAGCACCTCAATTTCGAAGGGTCTATCGGTGTGGGATATGCCTACAGTCCTTACAAGCTTTACGGACGATGCGAAAAATGTCTCGACAAAGACCACCGCAACTATGTGGGCCCTACAAAAGCCGCACTATCTCTCATATACGTGTTCTAAGAATTTAACTTAACTGTTGTTTTAACTGACAATATAAACACGTAATAACTAGACAGAATACAAAAAATTTTAGGGAAATCATAATATGGATAAAATGAAGCTTTATGCGGTCATTTCGCCCCTCTGCATGCTCTTTTCTCAGGGCATCATGCCTGCTCAGGCTCAGCAGCTGGCAGGGGGTAAGATTCAGGTAGACAGTGTCTTGGCACGCAAGAACGGCAACCAGATGGACGTTGCCTTCCGTATGAACCTGAATGATTTGAAGATGAAATCAGAGCAGCAGATTGTTTTCACACCGGTAATGGTAGGAACTGATTCTATCGCTCTCAACCCTATCATCATTCAGGGTAGAAACCAGGCTGTAAGATACCGCCGACTTGCCGACAGCAAGAAGAATCCGCAGCCACAGGTTGTTACCCGCAAGAACAAAACCCAACAGCAGGTTTACTTCACCCAGTCTGTTCCTTATCAGAAATGGATGAAGAAGTTCAAACTCTCGGTGAAAGAAGATCTCTGCGGATGCGGCAACCTGATAGAACAGGACGATACGCCGATTGCAGATATCGACCGTACGCCGAAGATTACAAAGGATTTCTTCGTGCAGCCGAAGGCGGAAGCCAAGAAGGTGAGAGCCGAAAAGGGTGAAGCTTATCTCAGCTTTGTGGTTAACAAGAGTAATATTCTTGCCGACTTCCGTGAGAATGCTACAGAGCTGAAGAAGATTACTTCCACCATTGACCTGGTGAAGAACGACAAGAACGTTGAAATCACCGATATTGATATCCACGGTTTTGCTTCGCCTGATGGTTCGTATGCCAACAACAAGCGCCTTGCCAACGAGCGTGCAGCTGCCCTCCGAAACTATGTGTGCAGCCTTTACACCTTAAACAGCAAGCTCTTTACCTATCATGCAACACCGGAAGACTGGGAAGGATTCAAGAAGAAGATTCAGGCAAGTCATCTGGCTGATAAGGAAGCGATACTCGAGATAGCCAACTCTTCGCTGGCTCCTGATGCTAAGGACCAGAAGATCAGAAAGCTTCATCCGGCTAGTTACCGCTACATCATGGATCATATCTATCCTCGTCTGCGTCATAGCGATTATACGGTAACCTACACGGTCCGTCCGTTCAGCATCGAAGAAGCCAAGGAGATATTGAAGACGAAACCACAGCAGCTTTCTCTGCAGGAGATGTTCCTGGTGGCACAGACTTACGAGCCAGGTTCGCCAGAGTTTAACGAGGTATTCGACATCGCCGTCCGCCTCTTCCCAGATGATGAGACAGCGAATCTCAATGCCGCCTGCACCGATTTGCAGAAAGGTGACCTTACTTCTGCCGAAAAGCATCTTGCCAAGGCAGGCAACTCGAAAGAGGCAGAGCGAGTAAGAGATGTCTTCAAGCAGATAAAGGAATTGGAATAACAGAAAATTAGAGAATAACGATTATAAACAAGCTTAACTTTCAAAGATTATGAAGATTAAACATTTATTTGGCTTGGCTGTCATCGCAGCTATGACAGCAAGCTGTTCAAGCAATGAGGATCTGGGAACTGCAGGTCCAGGTACTGGTACTAATGAAAGTGGTGTTGGTTATGCAACTTTCACCATCAACTTGCCTACAACAAGCGGTACTCGTGCTGCAGGTGATCCTACATTCGAGGATGGTAATGCTAACGAGTACGATGTATTTAATGCTACTTTGCTGGTTTTCAAGAAGCCAACTACAACAGCTTCGGAAGGCGAATATACCTTCGTAGAGCATGTTGATTTGGGTTCAATGCAACCATGGAAGGACCCAAGTGAAACTGGTGTAACTACCCAAGCCAAGATTACAGCAAAGCTTTCTAATGTCGATAAGTCTGGCGAATACTTCGCATTGGTACTTTTGAACAATGGTTCTGGTGCAGATGCAAAGGTTAATTTGCCTACAGATGAAACCACCACGTACTCTGCTTGGAATAAGGCAGATAATGCAACAAACAAATTTGATAAAACCGACAAGGGTTTCTATATGGCAAATGCTCCTCTGTACAATGCTACAGATAAGAACGTAACTACTTTAGTTGCTATCGACAAGAACAAGATTTTCCCTACAGAGGCACAAGCATCTTCTGGCGGCGCTGCTGCTGACATCTACGTAGAGCGTGGTCTTGCTAAGGTTACATTGACTACTGCCACTAAGGATGAAAAACCTGTAGCTACTAGTAGTTCATATGCAGGCGATAAGGTTAAAATCAGCAACTGGGCTTTGGATGTTACCAATAAGAAGACATTCCCTATTCACAATGTTGATGGTTTGAGCACAGACTACGAGGGTATTTGGAAGAACACAGCACCAGCAACAGCCGCACCATCTACTCCATCTACTCAGCGTTTCGTAGATAATAGTGAAGCAACAGCTAAACGTGTATATTGGGGTAAAGACCCTAACTACAGCAACAGTAAACTCAATACTGATGAGACTGCTCGTGCAGCAGAGTTTAACTATGTTACAGCAAATACAGAGGTAACAGCAGACCCAACTAAACCATTGTACTGCCTCGAGAATACTTTCAATCTTGCAAATATGATGCAGGGACAGACCACTCGCGTCATTTTCAAGGCTAGCTATACTCCAAAAGACTTTACTCCAGCAGATGGTAAGACCTTCTACAAGGTCGGTACAAGCGTCGCTCTTTGGAAGCAGAAGGCTCTTGAGGATCACATCAAGGCTGCTGTTTCTAAGGTTATTTCAGTCACAACAACAGATGATATAACCATCAAGCTGGACGCACCAGATAATGATATAACAGCTGCAGGAAATCACGAAATTAAAAAATCAAACTTTTCTGTATCAGGACATACTGTTACAGATGCAGAAGCAAAAGCTGTCAGCGACAAGGTGGGTCTCACCGAAAAAGCTGGTATCAGCACTTACGCAAATGGAGAGTCTTACTATATCGCTCGTATCAAGCACTTCGGTGATGTCCTGACTCCTTGGGAATCAGGTGTCTATGGTACCGACAATCTTGCATACTTAGGTCGTTATGGTATGCTCCGTAACAACTGGTATGAGTTGGATGTAAATAGCGTTAGCGGTCCTGGTTATCCTGACATTCCTGAGGTTAAGCCTAACACTCCAGACGATGAGGATGACAAGTACATCAAGGTTAGCGTTAAGATCCTCAAATGGGCTAAGCGTTCTCAGAAGGTCGATTTGTAATCCCTTACACATTATTATATATAGCTCAGCCGCTCCAGCGCTAAGGGCGGCTGGCTATCTTGGAAGAATAGTATCAATTTATACACTTTTACTTTTTCATAAAACAGATAAGCATCATGGCAAACAAGAAGTTTAACAGTTGGATCAAGAATATATGCATGGGATGGGGCTTCATCATGGCCGGCAGCCTGCTAGCAAGCTGCAACGACTTGATGCACGACGACCTGCCTCCTTGTGACATGGGTGTTGACTTGCAGTTCAAGTACGACTACAACGTGCAGCGTGCTGACATGTTCAAAGATCATGTGGGCGGCCTCAGCGTATTCGTATACGACGAGCAGGGCAACTTCATTGCTCGCCATGATGCCTATAACGATGCGACATCACAGCCGCTCAAGGACCCTAACTATGCCATGCGAATCAATCTGGAACCGGGCAAATACCGATTCGCAACCTTCGCCTTCCAAAAGAAATACGAAGATGCACTCGCTCAACCAGGTGCCAAATTCCAGATAGCTCTGCCACAGCAGGGTGACAACATCACCGCCCTCCATGCACGTCTCGACCGCGAACAGGGCAAGGTGAACAACCAGAGCCAACCGCTCGATACACTCTGGCAAGGCCTCAGCAACGAACTGGTTGAAGTGAAAGACCTGCAGGTTACACACCATACCATCGGTCTGGTTCGTGATACCAAGCAGCTCACCATCAGTTTGCATCAGACCGACGAGCCTGCCAACATCCATGCCGATGACTTCAGTTATCAGATAACCAATGCCAACGGCGATATCAATTACGACAACTCTCTCCTCCCCGACGAGGAGTTGACATATACCCCATACTACACCTGGACCACCGAGTTTAAGGATAAGGAGGGCAATGTAAAGGAGCGCACCGCTCATGCCGCCCTCATGTTCTCCCGACTCATCTGGCATCCGGCAGCAGAAAACGACAAGAACGCCATCCTCACCATCACGAACAAGACTACAGGCGAAGAGGTGGCACGCATCAATCTTGCTGACTGTCTGGCTCAAGGCCGTGGCGCCTTCGAAGCCCGCCATTATTCAGCACAGGAATTCCTGGACCGTGAGTACGACTATAAGCTCGACTTCTTCCTCCAGGGCAACCAGTGGAGATATATGCAGCTCAGCATTTCCATCCTGGATTGGAGCAAGCGCATCCAGCGTGTCGATTTCTAACCGTTTCAGGTGTCAGAGCCCTTTCCGGGCATTTAGCTCATAAGAGTATTTGACTTTAAAAATTAGGAACAATGAAAATACGAGATTTCATTTTAAGTTTAGTTAGTTGGTTTATATTGTTGGTTACAGTAAGTTGCTCTGACGAACTTGGAGGCGAGCGCGCTCCCATTTCGTCAGAAAGCAACTTGCATGTACTCGTGCCAACCGTGCTCAGCACCCGAGGCACCAATCCCGACGATGCTTCCGGCCTTCCTACCTATAATGCTACGGTAAATGAATGCCAGATCAACGACCTTACCCTCTATGCTTTCCCTGTAAAAAATGAAGGCAAGCTCCTGGTAGAGACGCTCCCTGCCCCATTGGCAAGCATGATGCTGAAAGAAAATGTAGCTAGCTATCAGCTGAATATTCAGCCAGGAACTTACCATATCTATGTAGTTGCCAATATGAGTGATGTATTGAAAGACCCGGATATTGATTCGGAAGAAAAGCTCAAAAATATCGTGCTGCATTATGGTGGTGGAACAAAGCCAGGTATGCCTGTTTGCACGAATATCCCGATGATTTATGAGCCTGAGAAGGATGCTACTACTGGTAAGCTTGTAGAAACCAAGATTACTCCAACAGGCAATAAATATACAGAGGTGATTGCCAATATGAAGTTTACCTGCGTCAAGGTAAAGTTGAATCTCATTTTCGATCCAACCCAGGCAGATGTAAATGCCAACTTCGGTGGCAAGTCGATTTATATCGATAACATCGTTGCCAATAAGCTCTCTCCATTTACCAATCTCTATTGGGGCGGTAAATTCGTAAAAGAATCCTTGGCTGATGGCGAATATAAGTCAGGTATTTCAAGTAATCTATATGATTCTAAGGCTTCTGATGCTCCAGCTGTATATTATACAGACTGGGAAGACCATACTTTAGAAGCAGAAACAAACAATAAGAATGATATTGTAGGTAAAGGAGACGCAACTAGTAATCCTTCTGGCAAGTGGCTCTTCCAAAGTACGTATTATCTCCCAGAGCGTTACATTTCGTCTGCAGCCGACCGCAGCTACCTAACCATCAAAGGCAAGGTGGCTAATTCTATCGACAACGATTATCGCATCGATTTGGGGCATAAGAAGGATGAAACCAGTAATTCAGAAGTTCCAACATTCCCTCGTGGTACCTACTATGAGATTACCGGCAAGATCAAGAGTCTGGGAAACATGACTCTCGACTGTAATGTAAGCATCAAGCCATGGGAGTCCGTAAAAATAGATGCTGACTTCAACCATACTACTTTGTGGGTAAGCAAGACGAAGGCTAATGTGACTAGTTTGACAAATGATTATATCACATATAATTCGAATGCTACCACAGTAGAGGTTGGATGCGATAATAAAATATACTCAAAAGACATCATCATTGGCACCAAACGTGGTAAAGACGCTAATGGCAATGACAGTATCGAGTTTCGCGTGAATCCAAATATCCCAATCAAAGATTATGCAGAAGAACAGCGAAAAGGCACTGCAAAGTTTTGGATCAAGGCAAATAATCTCAAGAAATATATAGATGTAAATTATGATGTTACACCTTATCTGGATGTTACAAAAGAACTGGTCATCTATTATAATAAAGATGATGAATCTCAGAATATCAGAACGGTGAAATGGGATACTAATCTCGGGGGTATTGTGCTGCATAGAATTACAAATACAAAAGGTAACTCTACCATCAATATGAGTTTAGCTTCATCGGATGCCGCTACAGGAACATTCATGGTTACAGCTACGAAAGATCCTGTAACAACCACCATTCATGAATTCACGGTAATGTCAAAAGACGGCTCTAAGTCTCAGGATGTTCGTGTAACAGTTAGTCCTCCTATCGGTGACTATCGTATCTGTTTCAGAGCGATTAATGACCGAAGTATATATGATAGTAATAAAAATGATGATAGTAGAAAAGAAGTTGATTTCATGGCTATAAAGGAAGAAGGTGGCACCAACAACTGGTACGACGGTTGGGATAATAAGGGAGGTACAAATACAAAAACAGAAAAATACCATAACATCTATGTGTATACTCAGATTGGTGAGACTAAAATCGAAAATGGAGATTTACCAAACAAAGGAAAATGGATATATACTAACGGTGATGACGACAAAGCCAACTGGCCTGGTGAAACCATGACAGCCGATGAAACTAACACTGGCTGGTATTACAAAGACTTCAAAGTAGATATGATACAAAAAAGGAAAATGGATACTCAAGAAGATAGAAAGATAAAGCCAGGTGAGACTTTGATTATGTTCAACAATGGTGAAGATAAAGGAGTTGGCTATACTTTACACCGCTGTCCTCACCATCGAGAGCCAGGTATTCCTCTCTTCGATTATGAAGATCGTGAAGGCTGGATTGTCTATGACCCAACTTCAGATCCCGAATACCATATATTTGATGACATGCCTGAAATTGTGAACTTGAATATAACCATATACACGGAAAAGAAAACAATGGGCTGGTATAGAGAATATGGTATTGCTGGAAGTAGTAAAACTGATCAATTCAAGATTAAGGATGAAATTACTGATGCAAATGTAGACCACGGTAACTCTTGGAAACGCGAAAAAAAGGGTAATTGGTGGAAAACAGTCATCACGCTGAAAGCCATCAAAGGAGAGCATAATAAAGATATCAAAATCAAACAACAAGATGGTGATGAGCTTACGCTCTTCAATGGCAATAGTTTCAAGGACGATACCGGCTATTACAAAAATGGAAAATGGTATCAAGGTAAGCCTGATGACGTAACAGAATAAATAATATAGAAAAAATGAAGAAGATAAAGCATTTAATGATATGGATTGGATTGCTCCTAAGCCTTGTTTCCTGCAAGGATACGATGGAGGCTATCGGACTCGGCGGGGATGAAATCCCTGCCGAGGGGGTAGTCTTGAACATTAATTTGCCCAATTTTTCTGAAAAGCAACTGGGCACGAGAGCTGATGCTACGGAAACAGAATCAATCAGCAAGCTCACTTTGCTTTATTACGACAGTAGCAGCAAGTATCTGAGCAAAGAAGATTGCACCAATCAATTAACAGAGACCAACAAGCTAAGCAATGGCAGCTATAACATCAAAGTAAACACTCCGAAAGAAGCAAGCTACATACAAGTAGTTGCCAATGCCGATGTCACAGATGGAGAAGCAAGCGACTTACAGGATATCAGTAAAGCAGCAGAGCGCACTCCAAGCCTTACTGAGCCAGTTTGTTGGGGTAGCATCAAGGTTACCGATTTGCTAACTCCTGAGACTGCCAAGATTTCGCTTCTGCGCTCTAATGCCAAGATTACCCTCAAAGTTGCTGAAGGCATTAAGGGTATCTTTCCTGAAGAAAGCGCAGGACTTATCATCAATAATACAGCTAAGAAAACAGCTATCGCTCCAAAAGGCTATAAAGAGCAAACAGATAAAGGGTTGGCAACAACTACAGAATTCAGTAGCACAAATGTTGGCGATGGCTTAAGCAGAGTTGTTGCTGTAAACGAGACTTCAGTAGGTGTAGCTAACGTTATCATCATGGCTAAATACAAGGGTAAAGAAGGTTACAAAGTAGGTTACTATAAAGTTGGCCTTTATAATAAGAGTGACAAGAGTTACGAGTATGCTCTCTTGCGAAACCATAACTATACCATCACCGTAACCAAGGTGAATGATTATGGTTTTAAGACTTTGGACGAAGCCATCAAGGCTAAACCGGAAAACAGAATAGAAGCAGAAATCGTTGATGACAATCCTGCCATCACCAGGATGATCGCCTGCAAGGATTATGAACTTGGCGTATGTGATGATCAATCAGTAAACGCGACAGCTGCTATAGCAACTGAAGATGTAAAAGCAACAATCACTTTAGTCACCACACTCTCTTCTGCAACAAGTGCTGACGGCAAGCTATATGGAATAGAAATCAATTCTGAAGATAGCTGGATTAAGAGTAATCCACAGACATCAGAATCAGAAATTCCAGAAACAAAAACGTCTTCTTCTGGAAAGAAATATGTTCTGACGTTTACGCTGGCTCCAAACATTCATGAAACCCCAAGAACAGGAACGGTTACGATATCTTCTGGTGATCTCAAGCTTGATGTGAAGATAACTCAGGCGGGCTACGATTTCATGAGAGACGACCCTAATCGAAAAGTCAGCATGTTAAAAAATGACAGTGAGTATCAATCGGACTATTTTGACTGGTTGGATAATGTCGTTAAAGGAATCAGACCAGATCAAATGCAAAAAGTAGTAAGAAATGATGGTCTTCATTTTACTGTAGGTAAGAATGCCTACAGTTATAAGATTCCTAAACTGACAGGGGATGTTCTGACTGATAATGATAGCCATTTCAATGTTCGTGAAGAAGTTGATGGAAACAAAAAATTCTGGAAAGTGACGTTGGCAGATAATCGCGATAATAATTATGATCTTTGGAAAGGCACCTTTACGATAAAAAACGCAGATGATATCAACATCACCTACACTGTTTATCATACTGGTATCTTCCATGAGATAACAGATTATATGGCAAACAAATACGAATTAACAGAGGGTGGTGATGACAAACTTAAGGTAACAGGTATGTTCTATTATGGTGTAGTGAAGGTAAAGGGAAAAGCCCATACCTACATTATGCTCGACCGAAACCTGGGTGCTACCGACAATAGTCCTTATGTACCAGACATCAATGAGTTCAAAAACGACAAAGGTGCCATCGGTGGATACTTCAAGATTTCTGAAAATAAGACTTCTCCAGATGCTACGAAGGGAAACCTGTCCTCAGAACTGTCACCTGATGGCTTCGAAATTCCAGATAGATTTGTCTTTGAGGACTTGATTGCGAATGATACGCTTAAAACAGAGGTACGCCATACTGCTCTTGGAGAATCGTACTATTGTACATTTATGAATACGACAAGCTCTGAGTTGAAAACCATCTATCTGCCATACGGAGGATATCTGGAAGGTATTAGCCACAAGAATCCTGTACATGTGATTCTATGGACTAAATCACTTCTCTCAGGAACCCAAGGCTTCGGTGAAGATAGTCCTGAGTTTGGTTACTGGTATAACTATTTCGACGTGTACAACAATAAGAAGGGTATTTCCAACATACGCTTCGTGAGTGGTAGTAATGGAAATAACACCGGCCGCTACAAGGCGATGCCATTACGATTGATCAGTACGACAGTATTATAGAATCCTACACTTTAATATAAACCAAAGAAATCCACAGCAGGCACTCAAGCCAGCTGTGGATTTCTTGATTCTAAACTTCCTTCCAATCAACCAGTCCTTTACCAGAATCATCCAGTTCTATAGCAATAGCTATTACCTTGCGTTTATCCGCCTTGAATGGTTCGGCATATTGTCTAGCCTTAATTTGCTCCGCTGCCGCATCAATGCCTCCATTGTTGCTCAGCTTCAGTTCCAGAACGTAGATGAAGTTATTGGTTTCCAACACCATATCTATCCTACCAGTAGAAATCATCTTCTCAACTTCCACCCTGCAGCCGATAGCATTGAAGATGGTACTCAAGATAAGACGGTACCTCTCTTCCATATCTATGCTGGCAAGACTATCTTGTATAGAGCCTTGCGTACTTCATAGTTTGGAATGCCCAGCAAATAAATTCCTTCCATATATCCCTTTATCGTGAGATAACCAGACTGATAGAGGAAAAGTTCAGCTCCACCACCTGTCACATCAGAAGTCTCCAAGGTATCGCTGTCTATCGGACATTTCTCGAAATCCTTCAATCTAATTTCCATATCATCTACAAACTTAGGAAGCAAAGAGGTTGCTCCAGATGAAGCCCAGTAATTCTTTAGACTGGAGTCAGCGAGGGCATTGATAAGACTGAATGGATTGAATATATCAATCATATTTTCATGACTGAAATGATAACCATCGTAGAATGCCGTCAACTGTACCACGGCTTCATCAAAAGTCCATCCTTTCTTTGTAGCCAACCTGTTAATCTCCGATTTAAAATATGAGAGGAGTTCATCTTTCGTGATACCGCAAAGAGCTGCATACTCAGAATCAAAGCTGATATTACTCAAATTGTTGAGTACAGAGAAAAGAGAAATCTGCGTAAACTTGGTAATACCGGTAATGAAAACAAACTTCTCGTATTTATCATCAGCTTTGAGAATGGCAAAAACCTCTCTATAGATATCCGTACATGCTTCATGATGTGGAGTCTTCCAGGAATGCTGCAATGGAGAGTCGTATTCATCGATGAGGATGGCAACCTGTTGTCCAGTTTGCTCATATGACGTTTGGATAATGCCGTCAAAACGGTCGGCAAGTTTGGCGGTTGGCTTAGGTGTAATGTCATATTCCTTCTCTAATCTGTCGAAAGTGATGTCGAGATAAGAGCGTAAAGTTTCCGGCTCTGCGCCAGCACGACTCATATCGAGCCTGATGACAGGTCGCTTCACCCATTCCTTCTCCATCTGCATAATCTTCAACCCTTCGAAGAGTTCCTTCTTACCCAGAAAGTAGGCTTCGAGCGTATCTACCAACAGAGATTTACCAAAGCGGCGTGGGCGGCTCAGGTAATTATACGTTTTATTTCTATTGGCAAGTTGCCAGATAATATCTGTCTTGTCAACATAAAGATATCCACCCTTTCTGATTTTTTCAAAAGACTGGATGCCTACTGGTAATTTTCTATCGTTCATATCTACTATAATTGCTTGTCTAATTACAAAAAACAAAATTATCGTGACTTGCTAAGTTCACCTATATATGCCCCTTGCATATCAGGTACTTGCCATACGTATATTTCATTTTAATCATGGTGCAAAGGTACGAAAAAACAAAATAACTACCAAGCTTTTAGAATTTTTTCTATATAATTTATTCAAGATTCGCAAGTTCAGTATGCTATCTTACGGCAATCTTCTGACCCTTAGCCTGAGCACAGGACTGGGTAGATGCCTTCACGATGTAAATGCCGGATGGAACTCGCAGAATCATTCTCTGCTGTCCCGTTTAGTCTGGACGATTATTATATAAGTTATTAATATCCAATATTTTATGTTCTAGAAGTTGTGTATTCGATTTGATTTTGTACCTTTGCACTCATATGGCATCCTATCCTATTTAACCCGATGATTTCTAAACGGGACAGCAGTGATTATCTTCTCTTCCCACGAATCTTGCCTTCTTGATAGCTCTATCAAAGCCCTTGTTAGCCTATGTATATTGTAATCTCAAAATTTAATTTCTAAATCAATCTGTGTTTTTCAAGGTATAAAAAGATTAGACAGCATCTTCATCATGATTAAAGTTCTCATAGAACTTCATTCGCTTCTTTTCTAATTCCGCAATTTCTTCCTCAGTTATTCTCATGGTTTTTTATGCAGTATAAAGATTTAATTGACGCAAAACTGCTCGTCTTTCACGAACCCTGTTGGCATCAACCATAATGTCTTCTGTTTTCATCTCTACCTCAGATGAATCCTGTTCATCATAGCCTTCTCTTGCGTGTTTCCAAGAAAACTCTCCATGCGTTAAAGTACTCAAACTCCAAGACTTCTGTGGAGCATAAGTTTTAAACACCATATCAAACACTGGCTCATATTGTACAACCTGCTCTTTATCCATCAATTCTGGGAGAGAATCATTTTTATAATGCTGGCGAATCTGAACCATGACAGGACCATATTTCCAAGCCTCAAATTGTGCATCAAACATGGGTTTGCCCTTTTGAATCAAGCACTCACGCTGCGTGAAATAAAGTAGCTTATGCAACTTCATTTCATCAATACGAACGCCAAAATCATCCATATAGCGCTTGTATATATAAGAGGCAACTTGTAATATTCCCATCATAGTCATTATTCATTTTATAGTTTATTGCCGCAAAGTTACGCTTTTTTATTGAAACCGCCAAAGAAAATCAAAAGAAATCTGCGAAAATCCGTGTAATCCGTGTCTTATCTATATCCTAAGAAGCTTATGACACACCCTCACAAAACGGGTGAATGAGAGCAAGAAAACGAATGAATGAGAGTAAGAAGAGGGGTAAAAGAAGGAAGAAAGGAGATAAGAGGAAGCCTGAAAAGAAATAAAAGGAGGAGAGAAAAGAAATAAGAGAAGGGAGAAAAGAAATAAAAGGTATAAGGAAATGAGATAAGGGGCATAAATGAAGAAAAGATGTTTTTAATTTGGTGGTTTCACCATTTATTCGTATCTTTGCCAACAAAGAGAATATCACTTAAAAGAAAGGCGAGCAATTATGGCAAGAAAACTATATCCGATAGGATTACAAACTTTCGAACGAATCCGAGTAGAGGATAAGTTCTACATCGACAAGACGGAATATGTATATCGTATGGCACATACTGATGGTACTTATTTCTTCCTGAGCCGTCCACGCCGTTTCGGAAAGTCGCTGCTGCTGACTACCATGAAGAGCTATTTTGAAGGAAAGAAGGAGCTTTTCAAAGGACTCGCCATCGAAAAGCTGGAAAAGGATTGGATAAGCTATCCGGTGCTTCATTTCGATATGAGCATGGGCAAACACATGGAGATAGCCCAGCTGGAAAGATATTTCGACCAGCAACTTGCAGAACAAGAGCAGAAATGGGGCATTACGAATCCGGCTGTTGATGCCAACGTCCGCCTCATCTCACTTATCCAGACTGCCTATAGGGAAACGGGCAAGCAAGTGGTAATACTGATTGACGAATATGATGCCCCTTTGCTTGATGTGGTGCACGAGGATGAAAAACTGGAAGAACTTCGCAACGCCATGCGCAATTTCTACAGTCCGCTAAAAGGATGCGAGAAATTGCTCCGCTTCGTATTCCTCACAGGCATCACCAAATTCTCTCAGCTCAGCATCTTCAGCGAATTGAACAACATCACCAATATCAGTATGGACGAGCCGTATGCCGGCATTTGCGGAATTACGGAAGATGAACTGGTGAACGGAATGCGGAATGACATAGATGCACTTGCTGAAAAATTAAACTTATCGTATGAGCAGACGTTAGCTAAGTTAAAGGATAATTATGACGGCTATCATTTTACATGGCCTTCTCCAGACGTTTATAATCCGTTCAGCTTATTAACCTGCTTTGCCAAGCAGAAAATTGATTCCTACTGGTTTGGATCTGGCACTCCTACTTATCTGATCAATATGATGCGCAATTTCAACTTTCTGCCAGCGAACCTGGGCGAGAGTATGGAAGCCGGAAAGGATGACTTTGATGCTGCCACGGAAACCATGACCACCATCATGCCACTGCTCTATCAGAGTGGCTACATCACCATCAAGGATTATGATGAAGAAACGGAGCTCTATACCCTAGCCATTCCTAACAAGGAAATAAGAGTTGGATTGTACAGAAGTTTGTTGCCTCATTATCTGACCTCAAAGACTGCGATGTGTAATACTACCATCGCCAAGATGTCGGTGCTTATTAAACAGCGCAAGATAGACGAAGCATTACAATTACTGAAATCGTTTTGGGAGACTGTGCCTTATTGCAACAACACCCATTACGAAGGTCATTACCAGCAAACGATGTATATCATCTTTGCCTTGCTCACGAATTTCAGGATTATAGTGGAGCAACATACGTCAAAGGGGAGAATTGATATAACCATGGAGACTGACGATACTATCTATGTAATGGAGCTGAAGTTTGGAAAGACTGTCCAGGAGGCTCTTGAGCAGATAGAAAGCAAGCATTATGCCGATGCCTTTGCCATGAGCGGCAAGGAAATTATCAAGGTAGGTATGAGCTTCAATATCAAAGAAGACAACACCATCGTGTTCGATTGGAAATCATCAGAAATTTAGATGACAAAAAAAGCGTGCAGGCGATTATGATGTGGCTTGCATGCTTTTTTGTCAAAGATAGAGTTCTCACTTACATTAGGATTTATTATCTTATATATCCCAACAAGTCAAGATACATCATCCTTGACTCTAAGTGTTCATCTTCAGGAATATGATTTGCTTCTTTCTCTAAATCTTCTGTAGAGTACAAGAATTTGAAGCCATTCTTTTCATAAAAATGAAGCACATTTTCCTTATTGTAAGCATCAACAACAATGAAACGGCAACCAGTCTTATTGTCTGGTAACAAAAACCAAGATATGATATAGTCTATCGCTTGTGATCCAATACCATCATGAGTACTTTGAAAATCCTTGGCTACTCCAAGTCTTCCAATCAATACTGCAGGATAACTCCTTGTTCTTTTAGAATTAGGAATTTTCCTCTGTATTCGATTTCTTGAAGCATTTGGAATTAAAGCTGCCTTGATACTGTCGTTAGCTAATGTAAAGGCACAGACTATTTCATCCTTACCACTTCTTTCAGTTGCAAAGAAATATGTCTTCCCTAATAATTGCCCATCATAGAGACAAGCCTCTCGATGAAAGAAGTCATCAAGGTCTTTATCGCCACAGCTAAAAGTATCAAGCTCCTCTTTTGTCGTAACTCGATAAAGAGAGCAATTACTTTGCAAAAGGACTCTTTCCTCCATGCGCTTTCAAATTAGCAGTTGAACGAATCAAAATCTTCTCAACGTCATCAAATGACATTCGCAATGCCTTTCTTTGTGGATTGCGTTCATTCTCCTCTGCCTCACGAACAAATCGTTCAGCGGTCTCACCTGTCAAAACAGGAATGCTTCTTATCTCTAATGCCATAATCTTCTCCTTTTAAACGTTTAACTCTGCCGCAAAATTACGCTTTTTCTTCGAAACCACCAAGAAAATCACAAGAAATCTGCAAATAACCACGAAATCAATCGTAAACAATAAACTATTAACTGTAAACTATAAACTGCTATTCCCAGGCGGTCCCATCCCGCACAACATGGCGAAGACCTTTGATGGTCCGCCAACCTTAGAGCGTAGCGGTTCTGAGCACCGAGTAGGGCGGTTTCCCTCTTCTTCCCTGAGGGGAGAAGACCGAGATGAGAGGTGGAGCCTTCCTTAAGGGTAAGGAAGGACGGGTAGGTTTTCGAAAAAAGGTAAGGAAGGACGGTTACATCCTTCCCATTTCGAGAAGGGTTTCTGTCCCTTGTGAGGGGAACCGAAGGGGTCGTAAAGACTTGAAGAAGAACGAGATGAGTTCCTTCTGCTACTTATTATAATCAATAGTTACGACATCTTAAACTATTAATTAAGATGATTATTTCCTTGATTCCGCAATAATAACTCCACGAAATCTTTTATATTTACAACAAAAATGCGAGGAAATTCAACCTCATTGAGAATTTTAAAGTGAGCATCATTACTCACTATACAACTTGCACCAGCAGAAAAAGCACAATCTACAAATTTGTTGTCATCCTCATCAGCTTGAATGAGATGCAACTTATAATAGGGTGTTACGAATTCCACATTCTTTTGACTTAGAATCACAGACACAACATTACTGGCAATATTTGCATTAGTCTTCTGCTCAATGATTTCTAAATACTCCTCAATAATTTCATTTGTAACGCACAAGGTCAATTTACCTTTCAAGAAATCATCCCAAATCTTACGATAAGGGCTTATCCTTGGAAGGCTCATCAATAAGCAATTAGTATCAAGAACTATCTTTCTCATTTGCCAGAAGTACGTAAATGTTCATTACTCCAGCTCTCTATGGTATCAAGAGTTATACTTCCATTATCGCACAACTCATCAATCCCCTCATCAACCTTCTTTGCAAAGTATTGAGAGAGAACATTTTCAAGATTATCTAATTCCTGTGGAGTCTTGATATAAGACATCATTTGAAGAATCTTCATCTGAGCAGGGTTAAATACAGTCTGTTCCATTCTATTTCAATTAAACGTTCAACTTTGCCGCCAAAGTTACACTTTTTTCTCGAAACCACCAAGCAATTAACAAGAAATCTGCAAGTTATCAGCAAATTACCACGAAATCAATCGTAAACTATTAACTGTAAACTATTAACTGTAAACTATAAACAGCTGTTCCCTACCTCAGCAAGCTATAGTAAGGCGGTCCCATCCCGCACAACCATGGCGAAGACCTTTGATGGTCCGCCAACCTTAGAGCGTAGCGGTTCCGAGCACCGAGTAGGGCGGTTTCCCTCTTCTTCCCTGAGGGGAGAAGACCGAGATGAGAGGTGGAGCCTTCCTTAAGGGTAAGGAAGGACGGGT
>CAVHWE010000011.1:0-25660 GCA_963639495.1 bacterium
AAACACTAAACATTAAAAAGATGAAAGCGAACACTTGGAAAACAATTCTGCAGATAGCCATCAGCATTCTGACCGCTATCGCTACTACGCTCGGAGTAACGAGCTGCATGGGATAAAAAACAAAACGACCGCTCACCTCAATATGAGGAGAGCGGTCGTTTTCGTTCTACCGGGAATTCCGGTCATGAAGGGTCAAAGTCATTAAGGGTCATTATCATTTTCATACCGGTGTATCGGTGGCTGAATCCTTGAAGAGGTCATCGGCTGATGGAATCTCATCTTCATCAAACCACTTCTTCAACTTGTCCTGAGCCTTTGACTTTACATCATCTGAAACCTCACCCCAAACTTTCTTGAGCACAAACAGCAATACGGCCAGGTCATCACCCAAACCGGCAATAGGGATGGCGTCTGGAATCACATCGAGCGGACTGATGAGATAACCCAAGGCTCCTACGATCAGAGCCTTGTCCTTCAGCGAAACCTTGTCACTCTCTAACGTATAATAGAGAATGAGCGCTGTATAAACCATCTTGGCACCGGCACGTTTGGCAACATGCGAAATCTTCTCGACAAATGCACGCTGGGTGAACTTGTCCTTATAGTCCATAAAGTCTGGTAATGTCATACTACTTATAGTTTATAGTTTATAGTTTATTATTTATAGTTTACAGTTACGACCGCTTCTCGTAGAAGAGGACTGCCTTGATGTAGGTCTCCATCTTAGGCTCCTTATGATGGTTCACGCGATAGGCGATGATCATCTGGAGAAGTGCCTTGACAAAACACGCCAGCAGCAGACCGATGATGACGGCGATGACCGTGGCGAGCATCTTGCCGTTGTCGTAGACGGGTGACTTATCCGGGAAACAGGACAGCACCAGTACGGGGAGGACGGTGATGAAACCGCCGATGGTGAGCTGGCTGCGCTTGGAACCGCCCATGTCGAGTATTGCCTGCTTATCGAAAAGATAATCATCCAGCTCCATGCGGGTAATGCCGTAGTTCTCAAACTTCGGGAAATCGGGTTCATTGCCATATTTCGCTATCTTACCCGTTACCTTATGTTCGAAATCATCTAATATCTGCTTTTCCGGTTCTCTGAGTTTCATAATCTTGCTAGTTTTTAAAATCGTTTAAAAATGAATGCATCTTATACCTTATTATATATAAAGGCTGCGATGCTGAAAAAAAGAAAGCAGTGCCCCTGTAAGCCGAGTTCTGTGTTCCTATATCAGATATGCTGTTATGCTGTGTTCATACCAGATATAAGAACGTCTGTCATTTATCTAGTCCCAAAGTCACCCTTGGGCTCAAGCACTCTACCCTCCACAGCAGCCCGAAGGCAATCGGACGAGCCGCCCTCAATCTGCGGTATACATGAGCTTACAGCTCCCAGATGGCACAGCCTGGCGATCACCCGCCAGCTGGTGGTCTCTTACACCACCTTCTCACCCTTACTCTCACCACCCCAGACTGGACAAACGGGATAAGTGAAAGCGGTTATTTTCTTCTACCGACACCTACTGTCACCAATAGCTTCTAGTTTCGGAAGTGGGATGCCCTATGCTGCCCGGACTTTCCTCTCGCACCTGAAAGATGCCAGCGACAGACCGGAGCACTGCTTTCGACATGCAAAAGTACAAAAAACTTTTGATACTATCGCACGATTCCTCACTTTTTTATGCATCATTAGTTATTCGCAAGGCTATTTTTCACTCTTTTCCCCGGTTAAACCGAGTTTCTGAGTCCCTATCGTTTAACAGATATTTATCAATCAGCAGAAGATAGTTTCGTATACAAAACTAAGATTTTCGTGCTTACATTCAAATATTTGTGAATTTAGGGCATTTCTTGTTTAATAGCCGTTAAAGTGTTAATTTGAAATGTTAAAACGGAATAAATTTATGCTGAGAATGAAGCGTATCTCAAAAAATGACCCTATATTTGCAACCGGAAACAGAGCGGTGCATGACAAGCTGACTTTTGGCATGATATTAGCTGCTACAGTTCCAAGGAAAAGAAAAGTAAACAATAAAAAAATAAGAGACATGAAAAAATTAAGTAATTATGTTGTGGCTGTGCTCTGCGTTGGTTCGCTCGCATTTTCAGCCGGTGCTTTCATGAAAGTAAATGCTACACCTGCAGTTACCGCTGCGCCAGCAGGTCAGCCTGTAGACTTAACCTATGCTGCCGAGAAGGCGCTGCCTGCTGTAGTACATATTAAATACGTACAGAACTCGAAGGTGAAGACAGTAGATGTGCAGGACGACCCATTCGGAGGATTCTTCGACCCGTTCGGCTTCTTCGGCAACCCGGGACAGGGCAACGGAGGCACACGCAAGCAGAAAGTGCAGACTCCGAAGAGAGAGGCTACCGGTTCGGGCGTCATCATCAGTCAGGACGGTTACATCGTTACCAACAACCACGTGGTAGAAGGTGCTGACGAGCTGACCGTAACGCTGAACGACAACCGTGAATTCTCGGCTCGCATCATCGGAACCGACAAGACTACCGACCTCGCCCTCATCAAGGTAGACGGCAAGAACCTGCCTACCCTGCCTATCGCCGACAGCGACAAGGTGAAGGTGGGTGAATGGGTCATCGCCGTGGGCAACCCATTCGGACTGAACAATACGGTTACAGCCGGAATCATCTCAGCCAAGGCACGTTCACTCGGTGCCAACGGCGTAGAGAGCTTCATACAGACCGATGCTGCCATCAACGCAGGTAACTCGGGCGGTGCACTCGTCAACACCCAGGGCGAACTGGTAGGCATCAACGCCATGCTCTATTCACAGACCGGTTCTTACGCCGGCTACGGTTTCGCCATCCCTACCTCTATCATGAACAAGGTGGTAGACGACCTGAAGAAATACGGCAGCGTACAGCGCGTGATGCTGAGCATACAGGGAAGCGATGTGCTGAACTATATCAACGCCCAGAAGGAGAACGGCAAGGATGTGAACCTGGGAACCAACGAGGGTGTTTACATTGCCAAGGTTGATGAAGACGGCAACGGTGCTGAGGCAGGACTGAAGGAAGGTGACGTGATTACCAAGGTTGACGGCAAGAAGGTGACCAAGATGGCTGAGCTGCAGGAAATCCTGAACGGCAAGCGCCCTGGCGACAAGATGAGCATCACCTACCTGCGCAACAAGAAGGCAAGCACCAAGACCATCACGCTGAAGAATGCCCAGGGTAATACTTCGGTTATCAAGAGTGCAGACCTCGACGTGCTCGGCGGCAGCTTCCGCCCTATTACTGAGAGCCAGAAGAACCAGCTCAACATCAAGTATGGTGTAGAGGTAATGAAGGTGAACAACGGCGCCCTGAAGGATGGTGGCATTTCACGCGGTTTCATCATCCAGCGCATCAACGACAACAACATCAATACGATAGATGACCTGCAGAAGGCTGTGAAGAGTGCTTCTACCAGCAAGGACCCAGTGCTCTACATCCAGGGTATATGGCCAACAGGCAAGAAGGCTTACTTCGCTGTTCCGCTGCAGAAAGACTAAGGGTAAGAGTTTTAAGAGAAACGTCTCATGATTGAGTAGTGAAAAAGGCTTTTTTACTGCCAAAAAACTCAAGAAACAGACAAAAATCAATAAAATAGTAGGTATTTCTGAAAAATATCTACTATTTTTTTTGGTATTTAAACAAAAAAGTGTATTTTTGCAACTACTTAAAATTTGATGCCAGCATGAGACAATTAAAAATTACTCAGTCAATTACGAATCGCGCAAGCGCATCGTTGGAAAAATATCTTCAAGATATTGCTCATGAGGAGCTGCTCTCTACAGATGAAGAGGTGGAGCTCGCTCAGCGTATAAGAAAAGGTGACCGTAGGGCATTGGAGAGATTAACAAAAGCCAATCTCCGTTTCGTGGTGTCTGTTGCAAAACAATACCAGAACCAGGGGCTCAGCTTGCCTGATCTTATCAACGAAGGAAATGTGGGGCTTATCAAAGCCGCACAGAAGTTTGATGAAACCCGAGGTTTTAAGTTCATCTCTTACGCCGTATGGTGGATTCGCCAGAGCATTCTGCAGGCCATAGCCGAGCAGAGTAGAATTGTGCGCCTTCCGCTCAACCAGGTGGGAAGCGTTAACAAGATTAACAGAGAGATGAGTAAGTTCGAACAGGAATTTGAACGCAAACCGAGTTTAGACGAAATGGTTGACCGCGTAGACTTGCCGGAAGACAAGATTGAGGACGCCATGAAGGCTTCGTCAACAAGCCGCCACCTGAGCGTGGATGCTCCTTTTTCTGATGATGAAGAAGGCAGCATGCTCGACCTGATAGCCAATTCGGATGATCCGACCGACAATGAACTGCTGGCAGAGTCGCTGAGAGCAGAAATAGAAAGACTGCTCAATACGCTGCCGGACAAAGACCAGAAAATCATTGCTGCCTTCTATGGCATAGGAACACCTGAACTGACGCTCGAAGAAATCGGAACCAAGTATCATCTCACCAGGGAAAGAGTACGCCAGATCAAGGAAAAAACGATAAGGCGACTCCGGAACAAAACGACAGATAAACTGCTGAAGTCCTATCTGGGATAAGGAAATATCCTGCATGACTGATGGGGCAGACAGCACAAAACAAAATAAGACAGAAAAAGAAATGAAAATTACAAAAATTGCATTAGCATCTATTGCATTAGCATGTTTCAGCTCGCTCTCTGCATCAGCCAAGAACGAAGTTAAGACTGCATACATCTTTGGATTTGCCTCGTCGTTTAATGACTCTACAGTCTATTTCACAGACGTTCAGAAGGTTGATTCTGCCTATTTCACCCGCAAGAACAAGTTTCTGGTAAGCCGCGAGAACTATTCATACCAGTTGCGCGACTATCTGGAGCAGAAAGGTGCCGGCAACCGCACGTGTATCGTGATGTTTGACTTCAACCAGAAGAAGGCTGAAAAGAAATGGAACAAGCTCTATGCAAGATACATTCAGAAGCCAAAGGCTAAGAAGGCAAAGAACGGACAGCAGATGAACGATGCGCCTAGCCCATATCAGGTGAAGACCATCAACTCTACAGATTTTCATTTTTCATCTGTTCAGCCAAACGATGAGGAGGTTGAAGAGGTAAAAGTGAAGAAGGCTAAAAAAGCCAAGAAAGAAAAGCGCAGAAAAGGCGCTAAAAATGAATAAGAAGCCAAACTTATCCTTACTCTGCAAAGTAAAAAGGACAACATTAAATGAAGAAGCCATTCCCTTTCAGCCGGGAATGGCTTCACTTTTTATATCATATCATTTTCTACTTCAAATTCTGCTTGAACCAGTTTGCTATCTGGCGAAGCAGATGGTTGCGGGTATTGCCACCCGAAATGCCATGATTACGGTTCGTGTACCACAGGGTCTTGAAGTCCTTGTCTGCCTGAACCAACGCCTCAGCATATTCGAAGGTATTCTGCGGATGCACATTGTCATCTGCCAATCCGTGACAGATAAGCAACGCACCATGCTGCTGCTTTACACGCTCGATAGGGTTCACCTTGTAACCCTCTTCGTTCTCCTTAGGCGTGCGCATGTAGCGCTCTGTATAAACTGAATCATAGAAGCGGTAGCAGGTAGGAGGAGCCACAGCCACACCTGCCTTGAACACAGGACGGCCCTCGCTCATACTCATCAGCGTATTGAAACCACCATAGCTCCAGCCCCAAATGCCGATATTATCCTTGTCTACATAAGGCAGAGAACCCATGTAGAGAGCTGTTTCAACCTGATCTTTCGACTCTAAATCGCCCAGACGGAGATAAGTAGACTTCTCAAACTCAGCTCCTCTACCGCCTGTTCCACGACCATCTACGCAGGCAATGATGAATCCTTCCTGTGCAAGATAATAATCGAAAGCACCGCCATTGCCCATACTGCCCGTGCTCCATGAATCGAGCACCTGCTGGTTGCCCGGACCGGAATACTGGAAGAGGATGACAGGATACTTCTTGCTGGCGTCGAAATCTACAGGCTTCACCATCCAGCCGTCCAGTTTCACACCTTCGGAAGTGGTGAAAGAGAAAGTCTCGCGCTTGCCCCAATTATACTTTCGGGTCTTTTCGAGCAGCTGCTTGTTGTCTTCCAATGTCTTGATAAGCTTGCCCTTGTTGCTGCGTACGGTGAAGACATAAGGATGGCTGTAGCTGCTCCAGGTATTGACGAAATAGCGGTAATCGCCCGAGAAATTAGCCGAGTTGGAACCAGCCGCATCGGTAAGTCGCTCTACCTTTCCGTTCTTATGAGCCACGTAAACCTGGCGGTCGTGCGCATTGAGCTTGGCAGCCTGGAAATAAACATCGCCCGTCTTCTCATCCATTCCGTAGATAGAGGTAACATCATAGTTGCCCTTCTCTACCTGGCGCAGGAGCTTGCCGTTCATACCATAGAGATAGAGATGCATGAAGCCGTCGCGGTCGCTAGGCAGCAGGATGTTCTTCTTGCCCACGATGCTGTTTTCAATCACCTCTTCCTTTACAAACTTAGGCACACTCTCCTTGATGAGCATCCTGCTCTTGCCGGTGAAAGGATTGACTGCATAGAGGCGCATGTCGTCCTGATGGCGGTTCATCGTATAAACAATCAGACTGTTGGCGTCTGGCGATGTCTTGATGCGTGGATAATAGCCGTCGGAATCTACAGGCACATCGAGCGCCACGGTCTTGCCGTTCTTCATATCATAGCTCCAGAGGCTCACCTTAGAGTTGTCCTGTCCTGCCTTAGGATATTTATAGGAATACTCTCCCGGATAGTCGTGATACTCGCTATGGGTAGGATGAGAACCTTCGAACATCTGCAGAGAATAAGTCTTTACGTGCGATTCGTCGAAGCGTATCCATCCGATGGCAGTTCCATCCGCATTCCATGCAAAGGCGCGGTTGAAGCTGAACTCCTCTTCGTAAACCCAATCAGGAATACCATTGATTACCTCGTTGAACTTACCGTCGCGGGTAATCTGGGTTTCCTTGTCTCCATCGGTAACAAAGAGATTGTTATCCTTTACGAAGGCGATGTGGCGTGAATCAGGCGACCAGGTAGCCACCTGCTGGTTAACGCCCTGGGAAAGTTTCTTCAAACTCTTCTTGGCAATATCGTATACGAAATACTCTGCCTTGAACGAGCGGCGGTAGATAGCCTCGCGATGGGTCATGATAAGCAATTTCTTGCCATCAGGACTGATTACATAACCCTCAATCTGTTCGAAGGAAGCCTTGACTGCGTTCACATCGAAGAGGATGCTCATCTGCTTGCCCGTCTTGAACGAATAACTGATAACCTGCTTGCCATCATTGCTGATAGAAGCGTACAAATCGGTGCCATCAATAGGGTTAATACCGGTAACATAAGAGGCAGCAAACTCGCCGGAGGTAATGGCCTTCAGGTCGAGTTTATCTGCAGCTTGCATTGCTGAAACCATCATGACAGTTGCAATAAAAACTGGAAATCTTTTCATGTGTTAATCTTTATGTAATGCCTCAATAGGCGAATAATCTTCGTCCTTGAGCAGTTGTTCTACTGTTACTTTAGGGTTGCGCTTTACATAAGCGTTGATTGTATTCACATACTTGGTCTTGAAAATCTCCTTGCCCATCGCCTTGTTGACAGCCCACATAATCTTGCCCATGTGCAGATCGCGGTCGAGCTGCGGACGGGTGTCGAACTGATCCATCGGATAGATGCTCAGCAGATAGAAGGTAAGGCAATCCGGCACAATATACTGGCGCGACATGGTGCTGCGCTGCTGCGGTGTATAGAATTTCTTGTAGAGCGGATAGTTTTCGCCCATGTATTTATCGAGCGAAATTCCTACTGAGTGCTGTCCTACTACGATGCTCTGGTCGAGAGCGCCAATCTGGGCATAGAAACAAGGCTGCTGGAGCTCCGGAATCCAACTGTTCAGACGTGAGAAGGCAGATTTCAACTGCTCGTTGATGTCTTCCATATTGGCAAATTCTGCCTCAGCATCGGCAATAAGTGACTGCAGGGTAGAATCCTGATAGAACATGAGGAAACGGTTGCTGATATTGGCGTCGGTAATGGTGCCAAGCTGGAGCATTTTCTCTATCAGCGTACGGGTTTCTATCGGGTAATCGGTGTTCATCTGCTGCAGGGCTGAGAAATCACCGGTAGTAAGATATCTGCTTTCCAATCGGTCGTAGCGCTGTACCGACAGGGGCACAGCCTCTCCTTCCTCGTTCGGCTTGAACTTAAACTCGCAGGCCGAACTGAGAAGCACAATTGCTAATATGACTATATAATTAAAAAACCTTTTCACGATAATTTACAAATCTTCGAGTTACGACTGCAAAAATACTAAAAATTATTTAAATTACCAAGCTTTTTTGCTAAAAAATCATACGCATTCGCAAAAAAAATGGGTTTTTCTCTTAAATTTGTTTGCAAAATAGCCAGCAATGAGCAAAACGTAAGGCTTTTTTGCTCATTGCTGGCTATTTGCGCATTTTTTCTGCTTATCAGATGATAAAAGAAACGGCTTATCGGATGATGACAGAAACTGAAACCTGAACAGGCTCTTCTATCTGCTTCTTCCAGGCTTTCAACCACTCATACCACTCCTTCTCGCCCTTGAAACCATAGGTTTCGTTGGCACTGGTATAAGCAAGCTTATAACTGAGCTGGCTGCCTGCAGGTTTCACTACCTGAGTATAGCAATCCTTATTGGCTGGCTGCTGACTTACCAGGGCTGACTGTGGCACATAAATGCCCAAACCTACGGTCTCCAGCTTGTGCTTTCCATCGTCCTTGCCTGTTGGCCAGTCGCTGCCGTAACAGCCTCGCAATCCCTTGCCATCAGCAAATTCGCTGGAACCCTTTACATTGATGAGTCCTGTAGCGAACTGATAATCAGAAACATCCTTGTTGAAGAATACATCTACATCGAAATCGCGATGACCGGCATAGATGGTGTAGCGGATGGTGGCATTGACAGGCTGCAAGCCCGGAGCCGGAACCCAACCCTTATCCACGACTTCGACGATGGCACGGAGCGGACCTTCTGAAATGACGCGCTGCTCCTGGTATTTCACGTTGTTGAACAGCACCTGGTCTTTACCGTCCCAGCCACGGAGCGCACCCAGTCCGTAGGTGTTGCCTACCCAGAGACAATCATCGCCCGAACCTGCCTGAATCTGCTCTTCAGAAGGATAGAACTGCGTATCCTGAACTACCAGTCCCTTGTTGATTTTGCCATAAAGGTCGATGGTCTGACGATGGTCGAAATAAACACGCATGGCAATCAGTTCACTTTCGAAGCAGATGCCATGAGAATGGACGTAGTGATAAGGATCCTTGGTTCTCTTATCAAACGAGATGCTGCGCAGATAAATATCCTGTCTGTTCTTAGCCAGTTTCTTGTTTCTGCTAGGCAGACAGAGTTCTGCAAAGGTACGAGCCGGATACTGTGCCTGCTCACCCTCACGATAGAGCTGCACCTGATAGGTCTTGGTTTCTTTCTTGCCCAAATCGGCAAGGAAACAGAGTTCATCGTTGGTACAATCGCGGTTGATGTCGTCAAGCTGTGACGGAATCTCCTTACCGTCAACGGTTACTACAGCGCGCTGAATGTCGCCGATAGCGCCCAACTTGCTGAGATCTACCACCACCGGAGCATCAGTTCTTGCCACCTTGGAAGGATTGGAAACCGACACCTGGAAATTAGCCTGCGCCTGGGCTGACAGAACCATCAGCGAAACCAGCGCCATCATCATTTGTTTTTTCATCATAGATTTTATTTTTAAGTTTGTTTATGAATAGTCTACAACTGCGAGAAGAGTTTCTTGCCCTTGGCGTAATATTGCCAGATGATAGAGAGATTGTAAACCTGTGGAATCTCCTCCTTCACCCTACCCGCCTGTATCTTTCTACGATCTTCGTCAAACTCATGTTTCCATGCCTTGAAAGCCCTGCGCGCCTTGAAGATAGCCTTGAAGTCGCCCCAGTTGCGATTCAGAACCAATGTCTCGAAAGCAGCAAGGTAATCCAGGAATCTACGCATACGCATTACATGAGTCAACTCCGTATCACTCAGATTCTTATAAAGCATGGTTAAATTATTTCTGAAATTCAGATAAGTCTTCATCGGATTGCTTTTCGGCAGGGTTCCACCACCCACATGATAAACCTCACTCTCAGGAATGCAGTAGATTTTTCTGCCCATCAGACGCAAGCGCCAGCAAAGATCTATCTCTTCATTATGGGCAAAGAAACGACCGTCTAAACCACCGGCAGTCCAATAATCCTTTGAGCGGATCATCATACAGGCACCCGTAGCCCACAAGATTTCCTGCTGGTAATCATACTGCCCGTTATCGCGCTCTACCGTATCAAAGATGCGGCCGCGACAGAACGGATAGCCGTATTTGTCGAGGAATCCGCCGCAAGCACCAGCATACTCAAAGCTGTCCTTATCGTATTCCGCAAGCAGCTTAGGCTGACAGGCAGCCACCTGCTGATGCGAATCCATAAACTCGATGAGCGGTGTAAGCCAATGATGCGAAACCTCCACATCGCTATTCAGGAGCACGTAATATTCTGCATCAATCTGCTTCAAGGCACGGTTATAGCCTTCTGCAAAGCCGAAATTCTGCTCCAGCACGATGGTCTTCACCTGAGGAAACTGAGTCTCCAGAAGGTGCATCGAACCATCAGAAGAAGAATTGTCTGCCACCCAGATTTCAGCATCCTGACGGGAATATTCGATGACATTCGGAAGATACTTTGCCAGCATCTTCTGACCATTCCAGTTTAATATAACGATTGCTACTTTTGCCATATTTATTGTAAACTCTTTAATCTGTTATTCAGGAGATTGGTAAACTCATAGTTCTTAAGTCCCCATTTGGGAGCAACCAGCAGTTCTTTGGGCGACTGACTGACGAAGCGCTCCAGCACCAAATCCTTTCTGAGCAGACGGATGTATTTCACGATGACATCAATATATTCCTCTACCGTGTAAACATGGAAGGGGTGCTCAGCATATTCCTGTGCCAGTCGGGTGCCCCTGATAATCTGCATCTGATGAATCTTGAGAATATCAAGCGGCAAGGAAGAGATGAGAGGAGCCTGGCGCAGACTTTCTTCCGCATCTTCTCCCGGCAAACCGATGATGATGTGGCCGCCCGTAAGGATTCCCCTGGCATGAGTACGCTCCACGGCACTACGGCAACAGGCAAAATCATGTCCACGGTTGATGCGCTTCAAGGTTTCATCATTGGCACTCTCAATGCCGTATTCCACCAGCACGAAGGTTCGGCGGTTCAGTTCTTCCAGATAATCGAGCAATTCATCGCTCACACAATCCGGACGGGTTCCGATAACGATTCCCACCACATCTTCCACCTCAAGAGCCTCTTCATACATCTGCCTCAGTTGCTCCACCCTGGCGTATGTATTGGTATAAGCCTGGAAATAAGCCAGATATTTCATATCAGGATACTTCCTGCTGAAGAAAGCCTTTCCCTCCTCCAGCTGTTCGGTAATCGACTTTTTCCGGTCGCAATAGCTGGGATTGAAGGTGCGGTTGTCGCAATACGTACATCCGCCACTCGAAATCCTCCCATCTCTGTTAGGACAGGAGAATCCCGCGTCTATCGAAATCTTCTGAACACGGAAATCAGGAAACTGCTTCCGAATCCATGTTCCAAAATCGTTGTAATACATTGGACTTTGAACTTTGAGCTTTATGATTTGACTTTGAACTTTGAGCTTTGAACTTTATGATTAGCCTTGAATATTAGCTTTCAACTTGATAATCAGCCTTTGAGCTATAAACTATCAACTATAAACTATCAACTAAAGAAGCTCTGCCTTCAGCGCCGTCTTATCGTGATTGAAATCACCCAGGCGAACCTTGATAAGCTGGTTGTCGTATTCTTCCTTGGCGAGAGCCGGTGAAAGTTCTACGCGGATATAGTTCTTGGTGAAGCCATGCATTGCCTTGCCTCTTGGCGCCTTCTCGAAGAGAACCTCAGCCTCTGTACCGATATATTGGGCATAGAATTCCTGCGTCTTCTGATCGCTCAACTCCAACAGTCGCTTTGAGCGCTTCTTCTTCTCCTTCTCGTCAACCACATACGGAATCTTCAAGGCAGCCGTGCCCGGACGCTCAGAATAAGGGAAGACGTGAAGCTGGGTAACAGGCAGACTCTTCAGAAACTCATAGCATTCTTCAAAACACTCCGGAGTTTCGCCGCGACAGCCCACCATCACATCAACACCGATAAAAGCATCAGGCATTTTCTCCTTGATAAGATTCACCTTGTGGGCAAAGAGCGCCTTGTCGTAACGACGGTGCATCAGCTTGAGCACCTCATCGCTTCCGCTCTGCAGAGGAATGTGGAAATGAGGCATAAAGGCACGGCTCTGGGCACAATATGCGATGAGATCATCATCGCAGAGATCAGGCTCCAGACTCGAGATTCGGTAACGCTTGATTCCTTCTACCTGATCCATCGCCTTGACAAGGTCGATGAATCGCTCATGGGTAGTCTGACCGAAATCACCGATATTCACACCGGTAATGACGATTTCCTTACCGCCTTCAGCAGCCGCCTGCTCACATTGAGCCACAAGCGACTGGATGCTCGGGTTGCGCGAATTGCCTCGGGCAAAAGGAATGGTGCAATAGGTGCAATAATAATTGCAGCCGTCCTGCACCTTCAGGAAATAACGGGTACGGTTGCCACGCGAGCAAGAAGGCTGGAAGGTCTTGATTTCCTTCGTCTTCACGCTATAATGCTGATGAAGAGCCGCAGCATCGCCGTTCTGAGAGTTTTCAGCATCGACGTTCAGAGAACTTTCTGCATCGCCGTTCTGAGAGGCCTGAGCAGCCAATCCGTTTTCCTGAGCAAATTTCTGCGCCCATGCATCGCTGAGATATTGAATCAAGTGCGCCTTCTCGTTAGCACCCAACACGAGGTCTACACCCTCTATCTTGCTGACATTCTCAGATTCGAGCTGCGCATAACAGCCCGTCACGATAACGAATGCGCCCGGATTGTTTCTCACCATCCGGTGGATAGCCTGACGGCATTTATGATCGGCAACTTCTGTTACCGAGCAGGTGTTAATAAGACAAATATCAGCTTTCTCCCCCTTTTTAGCAGTAATGACGCCCATATCTTCGAGCATTTTGCCAAAAGTGGAAGTTTCAGAGAAGTTGAGTTTGCAGCCTAGCGTATAGTAAGCTGCCTTTTTACCTTGGAAGGCACTTGAATCTATCATAAATTATCTTTTCTAAAATTCTAAAAGGTAACCTAAAAAAAATGAAACATAGTCTCTATAAAACGAAAAAGCCGCTAGACCGAAGTCCAGCGGTTGTTTCTCTCATTTTTTCGTTCGTAAGTAATTCTAAATTACTTAACTGAATCAGTAGCAGCTGAATCAGTAGCAGCTGAATCAACAGCAGCAGTTGTGTCTACCTGAGCTGTGTCAGAATCAGCAGAAGCTGTGTTCTGAGCTGTTTTGTTACCACATGATGCGAAAGAGATAGCTGCGATAGCTACGAACATAAAAACTAATTTCTTCATTTTCTTTGCTTTTTTAAAATCTGTAAAACAATCATTTGTTCTTTTGAACGATGCAAAGGTAAGCATTTTTTTGATACGTTGTTCTTTTTTTTGCGATTTTTTTTTAGGTGATTTTGTAACAAAATTACAAATCGCTATAAATCAGCTACTTACAAAGTGCTAACAAAGGTTAAAGTTTTTGGTGTGCTCGGAAACAGCCTAATTTTAACACTTTTCGGTGTTTTTTAGCGTAACAAGGGTGCGCGCCAACACCTCTTCAGAGCAGCACTATATACATATAATAAGGTACGCGCGCGAAGGAAAGAACAGAAAGTTTTTCTGCCTGAGGAAGAAGATTTTCCCAAGAAATCGTCCCCAAAAACTTTGATTGCCGGGAATTTTTTCGTAACTTTGCACTCAAAACAAAGAAACAAACAGACAGAAAATGATACAGCTAAAAGAAAATCAGGGCATTCCCCGCAGCATTCTTCTGATGATGGCTATCGTCGCAGGACTCACCGTAGCCAACTGCTACTACAATCAGCCGCTTCTCGAACTCATCCGCCACGACCTGGATATTACCGAGCAGAAGGCTAACCTCATCACCGTCATTACCCAGATAGGTTATGCGCTGGGCTTATTCTTCCTCATCCCCTTGGGCGACATGCTTTCGCGCAAGAAACTCATCCTTGTCAATATGACCATTGCTGCATTGATGGCTATCGTGATGGCTGCAGCGCAAAACGTATGGATGCTCTGGGGAGCTTCACTGCTGATTGGCGCCTGTTCGGTGATTCCGCAGTTCTTCATTCCGATAGCCGGACAGTTCTCGGAACCCAAGAACAAGAGCAGGAATATGGGCATTGTACTCTCCGGACTGCTGACGGGCATTCTCGCCTCACGAGTAATCAGCGGTTACATCGGCGAATGGCTGGGATGGCGAGAGATGTTTATCATAGCTGCCTTCGTGATGGTGGTTTGCATGGGAATCATGCTGCTCATGATGCCTGAGATGAAGCGCAACTATGTAGGAACCTACAGAGGGCTGATGACCACGATAGCAGAAATTTTCTTTTTCCATTCTTCTATCCGCATCTATTCCACCCGTGCAGCCTTCGGGTTCGGCAGTATGATGGCAATATGGTCTTGTCTGGCGTTCCATCTGGCGCAGCCACCTTTCAGCGCAGGAAGTGATATGGTAGGAATGCTCGGACTTTGCGGAATCATGGGAGCCGTTGCTGCCAGTGGTGTGGGAAAACTGGTTCCTAGGTTTGGCATTCGAAAATTCAATCTGTTCGGAGCAGGAATGCAGATCATCGCCTGGGCAATAGCCTTGCTTTTCGGCGATACTTACGCCGGACTCATCGCAGCCATCATTCTGGTTGACATCGGTCTGCAATGTCAGCAGCTCAGCAATCAGAGTGGTTGCCTGCAGGAGGTTCCGCAGGCTTCCAACCGCGCCAACACCATCTTCATGACCAGCTATTTCATCGGTGGTTCGCTAGGCACTTTCTGCGCCGGTTACATCTGGACGCAAGCCGACTGGCTCGGTGTCTGCATCGTAGGAATCGCTTTCGCCATGATTTCTCTGCTTATCACGCTAAACTGCAAGAAATAAACATATAAAAAAGAAAAGAGATTATATTCCCGACTTACAGGAACATAATCTCTTTTCTTATTTGATAGAGACTGAAGCTGGCATTTCTGCCGAAGCTTCAACTACATCTTTTCATCTCCGTACATTTCCGTCCACCAGGAAGCATCATCCTGCAACCACTTGGCAAACCAGGCAAAGATGGTGTTCTGCCATTTCAGTCGCTTCTCGTAGTCGATGATGTGATGATCCTGACCATCTACCAGAACCATCGCCGTAGGACGGCCAAGGAGTTTCAGCGCTGTATAGAGCTGGATGCTCTCGCCCACAGGCACATTATTATCAGCCGTGCCGTGAACAAACAGCAGCGGAGTATGAATCTTGTCGGCATTATAGAGCGGACTCTGATCTACAAAGAGATGCTTGTTGGTCCAAGGATATTCGTTCGCCATAGAAACTTCGCTGTAGCTGTAGCCCCAATAGCCCTCACCCCAATAGCTGGTGTGGTCGCTGATGCCTGCATGCGAGATGGCAGCTGCAAAGAGGTCGGTCTTGGTCTGAAGATACTGAGTCATGAATCCGCCGTAGCTGGCGCCGATGCAGCCAATCTTCTTGCGGTTTACGAAAGCATGCTCATCGCAGAAAGCCTGGGTGCTGGAGATGATGTCTTCAGCCACTCCCTCGCCTGCCGTATCTACATGGCGGGCAGAGAATTTCTGACCGAATCCAGTGGCTCCGCTAGGATTCACAACCAGCACTACATAGCCCATTGCCGCATAAACATGATGAGGATAACGGCTCTGGAACATGCGGCTCGTAGGACTGCATCCGCCATAATAGTTCACCACCATCGGATACTTCTTGGCTGCATCAAAATGAGGCGGCAGATAGTAACGGCAGCAAAGCGTATCGCCCCTTGAATTGACAAAATTCCAAGCCTTGCATTCGCCCAGTTCAACATCCTTCAGTTCGCGCGCACTCAAATCGTCAACCAATTGCGATTTCAGCGCCTTCGTATTCATCTTATAGAGTCGGTCGGCATTGGATGCACTCTGACCGGAGAAAGCCATTTCTGCTGCCAAAGATGCAAGCGAGAAACTCTTGATGTACTCTTCAGGAGTCTTGAGAAGCGTAAACTTGCCCGATTTCGGATTGAGCTGGAAGAGGTGCACGCAGTCTTTATCTTCGGCTGTAAAATAGATGTTTCCATCGACCTTACTCCAATTCACACTCTGCACGTTCGGATTGAAATCCTTGGTCAGCGGACGAACCTTCTTATCCGACAAGGTCATCAGATAGAGCTGGGTGTCAATCATGCTAGGTGTCTGTCCTTCTTCTACATTCTTTCCAATGCCGTTGAAAGCTTCCGGCGAAGCACTCACGAGAATGCTCTTGCCATCTGGCGAGAACTGGGCGCTGTTCAGAAATTCGCCCTTTTCTATCAGGGGTTCTACCTTTGGCGTTGTGGCTCCAGATGCATTCATACTGCCCAAATCCAGGCGGTAGAATGATGTCAGGGTTGTAGGACGCTTGGTGAGTCGCTCCTCTCCCTTTCCTATGAGCAGATAACGCGAATCGGCAGAAATATCCATCAGATAGATGTTGTGGTAACCGAAGGTAAGCGGCTGGAGAATGCCCGATGCAAGATCATATTTGGCGAGATTGCTGCGCTCGCGCCAACCAGGCTGTCTGTCTTCCGGTTCTTTTACATCATAAACTTGCGGATCCTTTTTTCTGCCTTCAGTAGTGAGCGTATAGATGAGCGTTTTTTCATCGGGTGTAAACTGGAACCAACCTTCAGGAAGATGGCTTGCCAGCACTTCGCGCTCCATCGTCAGCGGATTGATGGTGATGAGCTGCAATGTGCCATCCTGCTTTTCTTCTCCGGCAATACTGCTGTCGCTCGCCTTCTGGGTGAAATACAGTTTATTGCTTGAAGGCATCCATTTTACACTCTCCTCAAATGTAGCCATCACTCTGTTAGTCTGAGCGTTGCGCAATTCGCTAATGCTATGATTGTTACCTTTTCTATCTACCCAGGTTTTCCGAACAACGATAAACTTTCCGTTTGGTGAGATAGAAACACTCGGATAGTTGGGCGCACAAATCACATCATAAATGTTATAGGCACGCTTTGCCGTCGCATCGCCTACAGAAAGCGGAGCGCCGTTGGCTGCGGTTACGGTCAACTTGATAGATTTCTTAACAGAAGATGCATTCTTCCGGGTAAGATATTTGATGACAACCGTATGCTGCGAAGGAGTCAGGATGGTTTCAGCCTTATCGCCGTTCACCTCTACCTGTTCGCCATCAACGAACAGACGATATTGCTCCAATCCTTCTACCGCGATGGTTGCTTTTGTGCGCAGGGTGTTAGAAACGCAGAAAGAAGCCAGATGGAGCGCATCCTGCTGCTTGTCGGCAAGGAGTTGGGCTGCACTCACCTCCTTGCCCTTATTTAATAAGGTGAAGGAGAGTGGCGAATCGAGTAGTTGTTTAAGGTCGAACGCTTCGCCCTTGATGTTCACACTGTCAGCCATCCAAGGCTGTGCTACAGCATAGGGACCTGCATATTTCAACGTTTTCACCTCTATGGTTTCGGCACTGGCAGAGATTGAAGCCATCAGGGCAGCTGCCAGCAGTCCGCTTTTTGTTGTTTTCAGAATCAGTTTATTCATAAATGTCCATATTTTGATTTTGGTGCGAAATTACAAATAAAATTCGAGATAAACGAATGTTTCTGTTACAATTTGCTTTTTTTGCTGCATTTTTGCCTTACAAATGTTATCTTTAAGTTAATCGGATGAGCCAGTAGGTTATTGTTGGGTCAAACCCCTCTCCAACGAGTTGCAATGCATAAAAAGCATTCGCAACTCGTTTTTTTTTATGCGATTTATTGTCTATTTGATTTCTTTTTTGTACTTTTGCACGCAAAATATCACATAAAATAACAGAATAATGAAGAAACAGACTCAAGCTATTCATTTGGAATATGAGCGCCGCGATGCATACGACTCGCTGAGCGTGCCAGTATATAACACCCTTGCCTACGAATTCGACAATGCTGCCGTCATGGCTGAAGCATTCACCGACAAGATCAAGGCTCCAGATTATTCGCGCGTAGAGAACCCTACGGTGACCAACCTGGAACGCCGTGTGGCAGCCCTCACCGATGCTGCTCATGCCACCGCCTTCAACTCAGGAATGGCGGCCATCAGCAACACCCTCATGGCGCTGGCAGCACAAGGCAAAAATATTGTTACATCCAAGCATCTCTTCGGCAATACTTATGCCCTGCTCGTAGCCACTCTGCGCCGTTTTGGCGTAAAGGTGCGTTTGCGCGATTTGACCAATATCGAAGCCGTGCGCGAAGCCATTGATGATGACACCTGCTGCGTATTTCTCGAAATCCTGACCAACCCACAGCTGGAGGTTGCTGACCTGAAAGCCATCTCTGAAGTGGCACATGAAAAAAATGTACCTTTGGTGGTGGATTCTACCGTGATTCCTTTCACACAATTCTCGGCTAAGAGTCTAGGAGTAGATATTGAGGTAGTTTCCAGCTCTAAATATGTAAGCGGCGGTGCTACTTCGCTCGGCGGTCTGGTTATCGACTACGGTACTCCTTACAACGGCGATTTCGCCAAACGTCTCTATGGAGAAATGCTCTTCAATTTCGGAGCCTATATGACCCCACAGGTAGCTTATATGCAAACCATCGGACTTGAAACGCTCGATGCTCGCTATCGTGTGCAGAGCAGCAATGCCCTAGAGCTTGCCAAGAAGCTGCGCTCTCTGCCTCAGATAAAATATGTAAACTATGTTGGTCTGGAGGATAATCCTTATCACGAGTTGGCGCAGCGCCAGTTTGGAAAAACAGCGGGAGCCATGATCTGCATCGACCTGGAGAGCAAGGAAGCCTGCTTCAGTTTTCTGAACAATCTGAAGCTCATCCATCGCGCCACCAACCTCTTCGACAACCGTTCGCTCGCCATTCATCCGGCAAGCACCATCTTCGGTGCTTTCTCTGAGAGCATGCGCAAGTCGATGGACGTGAAAGACACCACTATCCGCCTCAGCGTAGGCCTGGAGGATGTGGATGATCTCTTCGAAGACATCAAGCAGGCGGTTGATAGTTTATAAAGGACTAATCATAAAGTTCAATGTTCAAAGTTCAAAGTAAAATGTACAATTTCGATAAAGTCATAGACCGTTCGGGCAGCGACGACCTGAAGCATGGCGCCCTGTTGCCTCGTTGGGGACGAGATGATCTGCTGCCACTTTGGGTAGCTGATATGGATTTCGAGACCCCATCTTTCATTACAGATGCCCTCAAGGCACGTCTGGAACACTCTCTTTTCGGTTACACGATGGAGCCGGAAGATTATCGTCCTAGCATCATCGACTGGGTTCGCGACCACCACCAGTGGGATGTGAAGCGAGAGTGGATAAGATTCATTCCTGGTATTGTTAAAGGCATCGGACTCGTGGTGAATGTCTTCACCCAGCCTGACGAAAAAGTCATCATCCAGCCACCCGTTTATCACCCATTCCGCCTCACCCCAGAGGGTAATGGCAGAGAGGTGGTCTTCAATCCGCTGAAGATGAGGGAAGACGGATATTACGAGATGGACTTCAAAAATCTCGAGAAGGTTTGCGATGAGAAATGCAAGATTCTCATTCTCTGCAATCCTCATAATCCGGGCGGTATTACCTGGAGCAAAGAAACCCTGCAGCAGCTTGCCGACTTCTGCTATGAGCACCATCTGCTCGTTATCAGCGATGAGATTCACGCGGATATGGCGCTCTTCGGCCACAAGCACATCCCGTTTGCTTCGGTTTCAGACAAGGCACGCAACATCAGCATCACCTTCCAGGCTCCTTCTAAGACCTTCAATATAGCAGGAATCGTGAGCAGCTACGCCATTATTCCAAACGAAGAAATTCGGAATAGATTTTACAAATGGTTAAGCGCTAACGAGTTGGATGAGCCAACCCTCTTTGCTCCTATCGCCACTATCGCAGCCTTCCGCAAGGGAGAAGAATGGCGCAAGGCGATGCTTGCCTATATTGAGGACAATATCCGGTTCGTAGAAGATTACTGCCGCGAGCATATTCCGGGCATTCGTCCGTTGCGTCCACAGGCTTCCTTCCTCGTATGGCTCAACTGCCGTGATCTGCATCTTTCTCACGATGCACTTCTCGACCTATTCATCGACAAGGCGCATCTGGCATTGAATGATGGAGAGATGTTCGGTCCTGGCGGAGAAGGATTCATGCGATTGAATGTAGCTGCACCAAGAAGTGTTATCAAACAGGCTTTACAGCAGTTGGAAGAGGCTGTGAGCCAACTCTAGATAATTTTTAAAAAATAGCCGTAACTACTGCAAATATAGTTACGGCTATTATTATAATATGGTGGAAGAATGCTTTATTCCCCCTCCATCAAATCATGAACCAGTTTGATTTCGTAATAATCAATACCTGCTCCCAGAGCTTCCTTTATTTCGCTAAAATGCTCCAATTCAGGATGAGCCTTCATGAAATCACGGATTTTCTTTTCATGGGCACTTGAAATCAGCGCCCGCAGTCCAATCTTTCCTTCTTTCACATAAGGAGTAAGATGACCAATAATGGTACCTTTGGTATAACCCCGCTTAGCAGCAATCTGATCTACCGTCATTCCCTGCATATAGAAATCATAACTTACCTCCTTCGAAGCGACTTTCGGCACCTTCGGTTCATTCGGTTTCTTCTGTCTCCTTGACTTTCTGCCCGAACCGCTATCTGATGAGGCATCTGCATCCAACAGCAAGAACTGCGCCTTCTTTTTCAGATAATCTGTTACCGTGAATTCTGCACTACATTCATACTTCAAAAGCCGTTCTTTTAATTTTACATCCTCTGAGAAAACAGAGAAGCGGTCTTCAAACTGTTTCCTAGCCACCTTGTTGTCTGTATCAAGATTCGACTTTCTGATCAAATCACTCAGAATGCCGATTTTGTCAAGAAAATACATAGCGCCCTTATGAATACGGTCTTGCAGCTCAGCCTGTCTTACATCAGGATTTCGGGCAAGCATACCCGTATACTGCACACGGAATTTATCCGATACGGCTATCAGACTCTTCAGCACCACCTGCAGTTTCTGATACTCGCTTACCACACGCGGATATTTACCATTAAAAAACTCTACCAGGCAGCGCATCAGATGCTCATAGCTGGCTCTGATGGAATAAAAATCGAAGAGTTCGCTGATGCAATAAATGATGTATTGCAGCTCCAGACTGCTAATTTGCTCCTGACTAGGCGCAGCAAGCTGGCTGGTGAATGCATCCACCGTCTGACTGCTGATAATAGCTCCGCGAGAAAGCGGTTGACTGAGCACCATGCCCTTCAAAGTCTTGCAGCGGCTCAGCGCCACATAGGTCTGACCATGGGTAAAAGAATGAGAAGCATCGATGATGGCATGTTCGAAAGTAAGTCCCTGACTCTTGTGGATAGTTATCGCCCACGCCAGACGCAGAGGATACTGCATGAATTTTCCTTCCACCGTCTCCTCTATCTCCTTGGTTTTCTCGTTCAGCGTATATTTCGCATTGGTCCACTCCATTTTCTCCAGGTCAAACTCCTCACCCGAATCCTTACTGCGAACGGTAATCTTGCTGCCGTCTTCATCGGTCCTAACCCCTATCACCTCGCCTATCATACCATTATAAAAACGGTGCTGCGGGTCGTTCTTAATGAACATCACCTGTGCTCCCGGCTTCAATGTGAGTTTGAAATCGGCAGGATAAGATGTTTCAGGGAAATCGCCTTCTATATCTGCTGTAAAAGAAAATGACTGCGCAGGCAAGGCAGCAAGCTGCTGTTCGTTGATATACTGGGCAGGCGCATTATGGGTGGTAAGCCTGATATAATTGCCCTCCTTAGGTGGTACAAAATTTGGAACATAGCGCTGGTTCAGAGCCTGCAGCGTAGCTTCAGAAGCCTTGTTCTCCCTAATCTGGTTGAGCAGCGAGATAAACTGCTCGTCCTGCTGTCTGTACACCTTTTTAAGTTCGACGGTAAGATAACCCACCTGCTTCAGAGCGTTGCTGCTGAAGAAGAAAGGAGTATCATAATGCTGCCCTAAAAGATGCTCTTCCTGTGGCGTAACAACAGGTGCGAGCTGCTGCAAATCGCCTATCATCAAGAGTTGCACACCACCGAAAGGCAGGTCGTGGCGCTTGCGATACTGGCGAAGCACGGAGTCTATAGCATCGAGCAGATCGCTGCGCACCATACTGATTTCGTCGATAACGAGCAGGTCGATACTGCGGATGATATTGCGCTTGAGCTTGCTGAACTGATAGCGTTTCTGTTCGCCGCTGCCAAAGGTCGTGCCCGGCACGTATGGCGAGAAGGGAAGCTGGAAGAACGAATGGATGGTCATTCCTCCGGCGTTGATGGCTGCAATGCCCGTAGGAGCAAGCACAATCATTCGTTTTGGCGACAGTTCTTTCAATCGCTTGAGGAAGGTTGTCTTACCTGTGCCCGCCTTTCCGGTAAGGAAGAGGTTGGCATTTGTCTTTTCTATGATATTCCATGCCAGGATGGATTCTTCGTTCATTTCCATACAGCTTCGTTTTTGTACCAGTTTTTATACCAGAACTAGATTTCTTCTTATATTCAGATCTAGATTTCTTCCGTGATTTCGCTCATCTCCTTACGCTTTTTCTCAGCGCGTGGACAGTCTTCAGCAATATGACCTACAGGAATGATTACCACCGCCTCATAGCCCTCGCGAGCAAAGAACTGCTGCATCTTCGCCGTATCGTAATTGCAGACCCAGCAGGTGCCCAGTCCCTTTTCGGTGGCAGCCAGACAGAGATGCTCTGCCGCTATCGCCACATCAATATCGCCATGCGGTTTCTCATCATATCTGCGCACCCAGTTCTCATTCACGTTTTTCATACCTATAATATATATAGGAGCCGTCTTGAACCATTCACGGTCATAGCACTCCTGCAGTTTCTTCTTCGCCTCTTCTGAGCGCACAATGAGCCAGCGCCAAGGCTGCCTGTTCACTGCCGATGGTGCCAGGCGCACACACTCCATGATATAGTCCAGATCCTCCTGGCTCACCGCCTCCGGAGTAAACTTGCGAGCCGAAAAACGCTCCTGGCTCAACGCCAACATGTTATTCTTATGATTCATATCGTTCAGTTTTATGATGTTTCAATACTAGCTTATGACCACAAAGGTAAGAATAAATCATGAAACGACAAAAAACTTGAATGAAAAACTATCGTTTTCGGATTATTTTTTGTATTTTTGCACATCAAACCAGGATTTCTGGTGATAACAAGAGGTGTTAATGATAAGATATGATAGGACTGGCAGACTGCAACAACTTCTACTGTTCGTGCGAGCGAGTGTTTCGCCCCGACCTGACAGGAAAGCCCGTGGTTGTATTGAGCAACAACGACGGGTGCGTCATCGCACGCTCTGAAGAAGCCAAGGCATTGGGCTATAAGATGGGCGACCCGTTCTATCAGGTTAAGGAAAAACTGGAGGCTGAGGGAGTGGCTATCTTCTCCAGCAACTATACACTCTACGGTTCGCTCTCCAACCGCGTGATGTCGATGCTATCCCATTATTCCCCACGCATCGACCAATACTCTATCGATGAGAGTTTCTTCGAGGCAGACGAATCAATGGCGAAAGTTTTCTTTCGGGAGCATGCGGAAGACCATCCTACTTTGTTCAATAAAATGACAATAGACGAGCTATCAGAAAAGCCCGATAGCCTGCTCCATCGCTATGGCTCCAAAATATCGGCAGATGTACTTCGGGCTGTTGGAATCCCGATATCCGTAGGCATTGCAGAAACGAAGACATTGGCGAAAATCGGCTCTAAATTCGCCAAGAAATACAAGGGCTTCCAAGGCTGCTGCCTCATCGACACGGATGAACGGAGATACAAGGCGCTGTCTCTCTTCCCCATAGAAGATATATGGGGAATAGGCAGACAGATAGCCCGAAAGCTCGATTATATGGGCATCAGGACCGCCGCTCAGTTTGCCGACAAGAAAGAAAGTTGGGTCCGCAGCCATTTCAATATCACCACCCTAAGAACATGGAAAGAACTGAATGGCGAAAGCTGCATCAGCATCGAGGAATTGCCGCAGAAGAAGAGCATCTGCACCAGCAGGAGTTTTGCCGACGAGGGCATTACCGACAAAAATGTGATAGAAGAAGCCGTGGCTAATTTCGCGGTACGTTGTACAGAAAAATTAAGGAGACAAGGTAGCGTATGTCAGGGCATCACGGTGTTCGCATGGACTTCCCGTTTTAACGAGCATGTGCCTGAATACACCATCCACGATTCCCTCACCCTGCCCATCGCCACCAATGCACAGGAAGAAATAGTAGGTGCTGCCCTCAGCATTCTCCGGGCTAAATACCCGAAACCGATGGCAGACAGCAGGCCCGATCGCTCCGACATGTCGTTTCACTTCAAGAAAGCTGGCGTTATCCTGTGGCAAATCTCACCCGACCATCCTCGCCAGCAAGACCTCTTCGACCCCATCGACCGAAGCAAGCAAAAAAAGCTGATGGAGGCTATCGACGCCATCAACCGGAAGAATGGTTATGGCACCATACGCCAGGCCATACAAGGCACAGACTGCCGATTCGACCTGAAACGCGAGTACATGTCGAAGCAGTTTACCACGAACATCCATGATATTCTGAAAGTAAAAACAAGATGAATAAGAATAACGATAACAAGATAAAACTGACATTTCACCCTGCGGAATTCGGAGCCAAGATGCCTATTCCGCTGGCAGAGCAAAGCGTAAAAGCAGGCTTCCCTTCGCCAGCCCAAGACTATATGGAGGGAGAGATAGACCTCAACGATATTCTGGTTCGCCATCGTGAGGCCACTTTCTATGTACGTGTTTCAGGCGACAGCATGCAGGATGCAGGCATTCTCGACGGTGACCTAGCCATCGTAGATAGACAGATTGAACCCTCCAACGGCAACTTCGTCATCGCCTTCGTGGATGGCGAATTCACCATCAAGCAATTCAAGATGGATGAGAGCGGCACCTTCGGCTGGCTCATTCCATGGAACAAGAACTTCTCTCCTATCCGGGTAGATGAAACCAACCGCTTCATGATCTGGGGCGTGGTTACCTATGTAATTCATCAGATTGCGGAATGATTAAAAAGAGAAATTCAAGAGATAGAAAAACCGGGATGCTTCGAATAGGAAACATCCCGGTTTTTATGCTTATTATAACTATTTATAACTATTGTCTTTTATGCTTCCTGCTTCTTATACCCCACAAGTCCGTACCAGAGGATGACGAACTCACAGATGAGAGGAACAAGCCAGGTGAACTGCCATGAACCGATATAATCGGCAAGTAAACCCTGAAGCACAGGGAAGACAGCACCGCCAAAAACTCCCATCATGAATACGCCTGAGGCCTTGGAAGTATATTCCTTCAAGCCATCAACTGCCAGTGTAAAGATGCAACTCC
>CAVHWE010000012.1:0-25092 GCA_963639495.1 bacterium
ACTTGCGCCGATGGTACTGCAATGCAATGCGGGAGAGTAGGTAGCCGCCTTCTTTTATCAAGAGCCTCGATTACGAAAGTAGTCGGGGCTTTTTTGTTTTCATGCGGATTTTATTTTCTCATGCTGATTTTTTTATGCTGATTGTTTTTGGGGGTCACGCAGATTTCGCAGATGACGCAGATTCTTTTGCTGGTTTATTTGTTTTCTACAGCATTATCTCTTTTTCACAGAAAGTGAACTTAGACTTTTTGTATTATATGAGGGGATTTATATATAATGAACAACCCAGAACAATGCTGCTCTGGGTTGTTATTTCATTTATTAGGTTTACTTGTTATTTTACTCTTCTCAATATATTTTGCATTTCGAAAACAACTTTAGGATTTGCTTCTGCTACATTGTCTTGTTCGTAGAGATTGTCTGAGATTCGATAGAGTTGAGGATTAGGATCGTTGCCGGTCTCAATCTTTGGACCCCATTTTATCATCTTAGAGCCATCATTTGGTTCTATGTATTTCCATTCTTTTGTACGGATAGAAATTACATGATTATTTGACATTTCTGCAACCCATGGACGATGGGTGTTGTCGTTGCCGAGCAGATTTCCAAGATGGTTCTTGCTGTCGGGTGCACTGCCTTTAGGGAAGGTTGCACCAATCAGATTACCAAAGGATGCCATGAAGTCAATCTGTGACATGAGAACATCTGAAGTCTGATTAGGTTTTACCGACATAGGCCAACGAACGATAACTGGAATAGCAGTACCACCTTCGAAAGCGCTGTACTTGTTACCACGCCAAGGACCAGCAGACTTATGCCCATTTAAGAGCTCTTCAGCCTGATCCTGATAACCGTCATCAACTACTGGACCATTATCACTGGTCAACAATACGATGGTGTTATCAGCGATACCAAGTTTGTCTAAAGTCTCCATAATTTTACCTACTGACCAGTCGAACTGTACGATAGCATCTCCACGTACTCCCATGCTGTTCTTTCCACGGAAACGCTGGTGTGGGAAACGAGGCACGTGGACATCGTTGGTGGCAAAATAGAGGAAGAAAGGATGATCGCTGTTTTTCTTGATGAAGTCGATGGCGTGGGTAGTGATGGAGTCGGCGATGTTCTCGTCTTTCCACAATGCCTTACCGCCACCCTTCATATAACCGATTCTGCCGATGCCGTTCACGATAGACATATTGTGGCCGTGGCTCGACTTCATATTATAGCACAACTCAGGATTGTCCTTTCCGGTAGGTTCGCCAGGGAAGTTTCTGTAATAGCTTACCTCGATAGGAGCCGATGGGTCGTAATTGGCCACCTTGCCGTCTTCGATGAATACACAAGGCACACGGTCGGCTGTGGCTGCCATGATGTAGTGATGGTCGAAACCGATGTCGGCAAGGGCTGCCGGCAATGGGGCATTCCAGTCTTGCTTGCCTGTTTCTGCACCTAAGCCCAAATGCCACTTACCGATGGCACAGGTAGAATAGCCTACGCTCTTGAACATATCAGCCATGGTAAACTGGGTAGGCTGGATAATCATTCCCGCATCGCCCGGTGCTACGTCGGTACCTGGTCGGCGCCATGCATACTCACCCGTGAGCAGGGAGTAGCGGGATGGGGTACTGGTGGAAGCGATGGCGTGGGCATCGGTGAAGCGAATACCCTGCTTGGCCAGTTTATCTACGTTAGGAGTCTCTACGTTCTTGGCACCATAACATCCCAGGTCGCCGTAGCCGAGGTCATCAGCGAGGATGATGATGACGTTAGGTTTCTGCTGATTGTTGGCTTTCGCCTTCTTGGCACCCATGGCTGCCGTGCAAACCAGGGGCGACATCAGGGCGATAGTCATATAAGTTTTGTTCATTTCGATAATCGTTAGTTATTTTTTAAAACATTCATAATGTTGGCAGGCGGACGCTGGGCGAGGAGTTCTCGTTTCATGAAATCCATGTAGGGTGCCACATGCGTATAGTACTGATAGTATCCCTGGCAGAGATAGTTTAGGCCAGGCTCTCCATACTTATCCTTCTCAAACCGGTTCTTTGGGCATTCGCCATGGCAGGCGAACTCCATGTCGCACTCCTTGCACTGGCGGGGTAGCGAAGTATGCTTCAACCGGCTGAAAGCCTGCTGCTTTTCGCCATAAAGCATGTCGATGAGAGACTGCTCCCTGATGTTTCCCAGCTTGTATTCAGGAAATACAAAGTGGTCGCAGGAATATACATCGCCATTGTGTTCCATCACGCCTGCATGACCGCACTCCTTGGAGTAGGCACAGATGCCTGGCAGCACACCCATCCAGTTGGCAAGTGTGCAGTCGAAGATTTCCACAAAGGTCTTACCCACATCGTGGCGCACCCAGTTGTCGAAGATGGTGCAGAGGAAGTTGCCCCACTGTTGCGGGGTAACGGAAGCATCTGCAAGCGGAATCTCCCTGTCGTCGGCAAGACTCGCCAGGGTGCGACCGTCTTCATGTTCCGTCAGTCGCTCCACGATAGGGGTAAACTGCAAGTACTGGCAACCGTTGTCTCTGAAGAAATGATAGAACTCCAGCGGATGTTCAGCGTTGTAGGCATTGACCACTGCCATAGCATTCCATTCCACCCGATGCTTCTTCAGCAGGCTGATGCCCTGCATCACCTTTTCCCAGGAAGGCTTTCCAGCAGGAGTCACGCGATAGTGGTCGTGATACTCCTGGGGGCCGTCGATGGAAATGCCTACCAGCCAATGGTTCTTGGCAAAGAACTCGCACCATTCGTCGGTAAGGAGTGTGCCGTTGGTCTGGATGACGTTATCTATCTGTTTGCCGTGGGCATACTTCTTCTGAAGCGCCAGTGCTTTTTTGTAGAAGTCGATGGAGCGCATCAGCGGCTCGCCTCCGTGCCAGGTGAAAAGCACCTGGGGCATGGTTTGTGCCTCGATGTACTCTCGGGTGAATTGCTCCAGCATCTCATCGCTCATCAGATGGCGATTGGAGTTCTGGTAAAGATTGTTCTTTTCCAGATAATAACAGTATTTGCAAGCCAGGTTGCAATGGGCGCCTGCCGGCTTCAGCATCACATACAGTGGCTTGGCAAATGGGGTTGCTATGTTGTCATTCATCATATTTTTTCTTTTTAGAAATCGGTTGGAATCTCGCAAAAATAGGAGATGGAATCAGAACTTGATCTGAGTCATTTTCCTTAAAACTCTGGCAGCGTTATCTTGAAGTCCTTGCTGTCTCTGTGCTCCTTCTGTATGGCAGCCAGGAGTTCTTTCACGATTTCAGGATGTTCTGCCGCCACATCGTGGTCTTCGTGAATATCCGAAGCCAGGTTGTAGAGGCGAGGCTTGCCTTTTACTACTACCATCTTCCAGTCGCCCTTTCTCACGCCAATCTGGTCGGTCTCATGAAATTCCCAATAGAGGTATTCGTGGTGCTTCTGCTCGGCATCCTTGCCCAGAAGGGTAGGAGCGATGGAAATACCGTCGAAGCCGTCGCCAGCCAACTTCTTGTTGGTGTAGCGCTTGGCAAAGTTCTTGATTCCGGCAAGGTCGCAGAAGGTTGGCATCAGGTCGTAGAAGGCAAACTGGGTGTCGTTTACGCTGCCTGCCTTGATGTGCTCTGGCCACCAGGCGATGAATGGGATTCGGATGCCGCCCTCGTAGCACTGGCGCTTCAAGCCCTTCAACTTGCCGTCGCGACCGAAGAATTTTGGATCGGCGCCGCCTTCCTCGTGAGGACCGTTGTCCGAGGTAAAGATGACCACGGTGTTCTTGTCGAGGCCCTTCTCCTTCAGTTTGGCGAAGATTTCGCCTACATACTGGTCAAGACGGGTAATCATTCCGGCAAACTGTGCGTGGGTATGAACCACGGCGTTGTATCTTGAGTCTTCCCATCCTCCCCAAGTCTTGTCCTCGAAGAATTTCTTCTGATAGTTCTCTAAAATGGAATCTTCTGGTTGAGCCAACTCTGCGTGAGGTAGGGTATAGGTAAGGAATCCTACGAAAGGATGCTTATTATCCTGCTTATCAATCCACTCCAAAGCCTTGTCGTGGATGATGCGGGCAGAATACTGCTTGCGTTTGAAATAGTCCTTGCCGAACATTGGGTATTGGATATTCTGCTCCATGATTTCTCTTACCACAGCCGTATCACCCAACGATTTGCTGTAGCGGTTCAGGAAGTTGGGATAATAAAGATGTGCCTGGAACTGACAGATGTAGCCGTAGAATTCATCTACGCCACGCTTGTCGGGAGTAGAGGCAGAACCTTCGTATCCGCCTGCCCATTTTCCGAAGACACCGGTGCGGTAGCCCTTGTCCTTGAGCATTTCTGGAAGAATCTTATGCTGCGGGTCGTAAGGTTCCTGACCCACCACGGAAAAGTCCTCGTTTACTCCATACTTTACCATCGGCACGTTTCTCCAGTATTCCTTGTTGCCTCTTACGTGGGTGTGGCCGGAATGCTGACCGGTCATGATAGTAGCACGCGAAGGGGCTGAAACCGGCGAACCGGCGTATGCCTGGGTGAATCGCATTCCCTCCTTTGCCATCTGGTCGATGTTGGGGGTATGGATGTAAGGCTGACCGTAGCAAGCCAAATCACCATATCCCATATCATCGCAGAGGATAAAGAGGATATTCGGCTGTTGTACGTTCTGTTTAGCTCCAGCAAGGGTAGGTAGGCAAATCATACCTACCCCTGTGAGCCATATTGTTTTGCTAGTTCTATTCATAAATCTGTAATCTTAGATTTCTTATTCGTCTACCTTCAAGTTCTTGCGGTAGTTAGCGAGCAACTTCTTCAGTTCCTTCTCAATCTTCTGAGTGCCAGGCTTGCCGTAGATATTGTGCAGCTCGTTAGGGTCTGCCTGGATGTCGTACAACTCCCAGTAGTCGATGTCTGCATCATTGGTGAAGTAGTTGATAGACTTCAGGGCATTGAAGCAGTTGTTCTCTCTTGTGCCTGGTTGTCTCTGATACTTATTTTCTACCACAGCTCTTTCTCCGCCCTTGCCGTAGAAATGAATCAGCTTGTAGCGTCCGGTGCGCACACCATCGTGCTTGCGTACAAGATGATATGTAGGATAGTCGTAGTAGTGATAGTATAAGCTCTTGCGCCACTTCTTCACAGGCTGTCCGGCGAACAGAGGCTGTAGCGATGTTCCAGGCATGTACTTAGGCTTCTGCAAACCTGCCAGGTCGAGGAAAGTAGGTGCGAAGTCAATGTTCTGAACCATCTGGTTGCACTCGCTCTTTGGCTGGATGTGCTTAGGATAGCTGATGATGAGTGGAGTGTGGAATGACTCCTCGTACATGAATCGCTTGTCGAACCATCCGTGCTCGCCCATGTAGAATCCCTGGTCGGATGTATAGACAATGATGGTGTTGTCGGTGAGGTTGTTCTTGTCGAGATATTCCAGCAGTCTGCCCACGCTCTCATCTACAGAGGCAATCACAGCCATGTAGTCGCGGATGTAGTTCTGGTATTTCCACTCTATCAACTCCTTGCCGGTCAGGTTCTTGCTCAGGAACTCACGGTTTCTTGGCATGTAGTAGGCATCGATGATGGCACGCTGCTTTGGAGTCATGCGGTTCATCTCGCCCATCAGACCGGCATAGGAATCTCTTCCCTCTGGAGTAGAAGGATCGTACATTTCTGGGACCTTCAGGTCGCGTACCATCTCCATGTACTTGTCGATAGACATCTTCTGGGTAGAAGCAGCAGAACCACGGGTTTCATAATCATCCCAGAAAGTCTCTGGCAGCGGGAAGTTGACGTTGGCATACTTGCTTACATACTTGGTATTAGGCATCCAGAGGCGGTGAGGTGCCTTATGGTGAACCAGAAGACAGAATGGCTTGTTCTTGTCGCGGTTGTTCAAGTACTCGATAGCATGGTCGGTGATCAAATCGGTAGCATATCCCATCTCCTGCTTGAAGTTACCATACTGGCCGGTAGAAGCGAAGGTTGGGTTGTAATACTGACCTTGGTCGTCCAGAACATGATAGTAGTCGAATCCCTTAGGGCTGCATGACATGTGCCATTTTCCCACTACAGCAGTAGAATAACCTGCCTGCTGCAACAGTTCTGAGAAGAAGGTCTTGGTAGAGTCAATACCCTCAGCTAGCTGGCGCTGTCCGTTCTGGTGACTGTAAAGACCTGTCATCAGACATGCACGGCTTGGAGTAGAGAGAGAGTTCTCTACGAAAGCCTCGTTGAATTTCATTCCCCTTTCAGCTAGGCGGTCGATATTTGGTGTTGGAGCCAATTTGGAAATAGGACTACCGTATGCGCTGATAGCTTGCATCGCATGGTCATCACACATAATATACAAAATGTTAGGTCGATCTCCTGCATTCTGTGCAAAGATTGACAACGGTATTACTTGCAGCGCTGCCAATGCGAGTATTGAGCGGTTGTTTTGCTTACGATTGTTGTTAACCATAACTTTTCAATTGTATAATTAAAAATTAGTGTTGATTCTATTTGAGTTTTTTGATGCTGATATGGAAAATTATATAGATTAAGAAATTACAAAAAGAGGGAGTGCCGTCTCGGCACACCCTCTAAATGTTTTACATGAACTCTATTTTATAAAAACTAGCATCATGTTACTTAATATATGATTACCTATGAAGTTATCTCTTCAAGTTAGGGTTTTTCTCAACGTCTGATGTTGGATATGGACAGTAAATTCTATCCTCTGTCCAAGAACCAGAAACTGTAACTTGCTCCTTAGCTGTAATCTCCTTGCCATTCTCTACTGCAACAACGAGAGGAGCATTGGCAACGCGGTAGTCGAAGTTCTTCTTGAGTTCGTTCATACGAAGCTCGTCAGAACGACGTGTAACCATTGATACCCAGTTACCGGCAACTTCCCATCCGTGCTCAATGTAGCAAGCTTCAGCCAGCTGCTCAGCATTCATATTAGCAATCTTTACGGTAGTACCATTGCCCAAAGTTACGTTCTCAACATCGTTTACGGCACGGCTACGAACCTGACGGAGGCAATCCTTAGCCTTAGCCAAGTCGCCACCAGAGCGAGCTGCACTCTCAGCATACCAGAGAAGAATCTCTGAGTAACGGATGAGGTTGTGACGGCGGTCGTTGACCATACCATCCCAGTTAGGAGCGAGGTAATCGTAAGCCTGACGGAGCATGTTGCCATTCTCATCACAGTTTACTGTAAAGATACAGAACATTGGGTGATAAGCCTCAACCTCTGGTGTCTTTCCATCTTCCTTCAATGCCCACCAATCTACAGCCTTAGTAATAGTTTTTCCTTCCTGGAAAGTAACCTTAGGAGCGTAGATGGCATCCTTACGAGCTCCCTCTGGGAATCTCTTCCAGAATGCGATTTCACCCCAGGCATCACCCCAGCCATTATCGCCGAGCCCTTCGAAACGGCAGCAGGAAGAAAGCTGAGAATCATGATCCCACCAGCCTTTGGCATCGTTGTTGATTCCAAGCACGGTCTCCATGTTGTAGTTGTTACCCATAGAATAGACATCCTTCCACTCTGGGTTCAGGATGAAACCGTAAGAACCGTTGTTGTCGATGACAGACTTAGCCTGCTCTGCAGCGAGCTTATAATACTCTGTACCCTTATTGAGAGGGTAACCAGCCATAGACATATAAACTGCTGACAGGGTAGCCTGTGCAGCCTGCTTGGTTGTCCAGATATCAACATCGAACAAATGGCTAGGCTCCTTTTCATACTTAGTAGGAAGCTCGTTAACAGCAGCCTTCAAGTCAGAAACAATCAGTTCATATACCTTTTCTACACTTGATGGAGCAACTTCCAACTGAGAAACGTCAGTACCTGTAATCAATGGCACAGGACCGAATACACGTACCAGATAATAGTAAGCGTAAGCACGCCAGAAGTGAGCATTACCCAAAGCCACGTTGATCTTTTCCTGAGCTACAGGAGCCTTGCTTGCACTCTCAGTAATCAGGTTGGCTGCCTTGATTACTGAATAATGCAGGTTCCATGCATCTACTACACCCTTGTTAGCACCATCAGATGCAAAAGCATCGAGGGCAGCGCAAGCCTGCTTGTTAGAACCAGGGTTGGCTGAAATATCATCACCCTGCCACTGTGGGTACATAGGGTTGGTCCAGCTCTGTGTCTGGTTTACTCGGTCATACAGCGCATTAACACTTGCTGTCAGGTCATCTTCGCTATTGAAGAAGTTATCTGGGGTCAACTGTCCCTTAGGTTCCTCATCCAGGAAGTCTCCACAAGAAGAGAAGGTAAGCAAGGATGCTGCCATGAGACAACCCATATATAATAATTTTCTAGTTCTCATAATTATTTCAGTTTTTAGATGATTGAAGTTAGAAGTTTACACGTACGCCCATTGTGATGGTACGAGGATTAGGGTAAGCACCCATATCCAAACCGTTATCACGGTCAACACCATTATCACTGAATGATGCACCTGCTGGGTCGATACCCTTATAGCCGGTAATGGTGAAGAGGTTCTGAGCTGAGAGAGAGAGACGGATGTCTGCAATCTTTGTCACGCTGCGTGGGAATGTATAAGCGATGCTGATATTCTCGCAACGGAGGTAATCTGCATTCTCCAACCACTTGTCTGAGTTACCGTATGTCTTGTTTTCGGCACCTACTGTTGGCATGGTGATTCCGATGTTGTTGAAGTAATCCTTATCGGTTACGAATCTAGATGCACCTACCATTGAGTTCATGGCGTAACGAACCATATTCAAACGCTTAGCACCGAATGCTGCATTGAAGAAGGCGTTGAAGTCCCAGTTCTTATAACTTACTGTATTGTTCCAACCTAATGTGAAGTCTGGGTTTGAACGACCTAATACGAAGCGATCCTTTGAAGCATCAGGAGTAGCAGTTGTTCCACCATCTGCAGTGTAATAGGTATCAATCCATTCTCCCTTATCGTTCTTCTGCAAACCAGCCCATTTGAAGCCGTAGAATGTACCGATAGCCTCACCTTCCTTGATGATTGTACATGGGTCAACAGTACCTGGAGAAGGACTTGTACCATAAAGGATAGGAGAATCAGCTGTCAACTTGGTAACCTCGTTCTTGATGTAGCTGGCATTCAATGTAGATGACCATGACCAGTCCTTGGTCTGGATAATCTGTGCATTGATTGTAGCATCAAAACCCTTGTTGCTTACCTCACCGGCATTTACCCAGTATGATGTGCCACCCAGGTAACCAGGAGCTGATGTTGTCAGGAGGGCATCCTTTGTCTTCTTGTTGAAGTAGTCTAAGCTGATGCTCAAACGGTTGCCGAAGAAACCGAGGTCAACACCGAGGTCAAACTGGTGAACCTTCTCCCAGGTCAGGTCTGGTGTGGCAAGACCATTTGCCCAGTAACCTGTGTAAGACTGATTAGTACCGTATGTGAAACCGGTTGTACCCAAAGAACCCAATGTAGAGTAAGGAGTAATATCCTGGTTACCGATGATACCGTAGCTTGCACGGATCTTCATGTATTCTACTGCATTCTTGATAGGCTCCCAGAACTTTTCGTTAGAAATGGTCCAAGCTGCAGCTGCTGATGGGAAATAACCCCACTTCTTGTTGGTGAAACGGCTGGAACCATCCGCACGGAAGGTTCCGGTCAACATATAGCGGTCTGCATAGTTGTACATAACGCGGGCTACACCTGAAAGCATGGTCCACTTGCTGTAACCGTTGCTAGGAGTCTTGGAAGCTGCGTCTGCTACGTTCCAGTAACCTAACTGTTCGTGAGCAAGTCCTGTTCCTGACAAGCCCATGCGGCGAACCTCGTTAGAGGTAACTTCCCACACACCTGTTGCTGTCAAACCATGTTCGCCCCACTTGTTGCTGTAGGTCAAGTTGTTGGTTGACTGCAAAGCGGTAACGGTAGCATCGTTGTTGCCCATGTTGTTTCCTGCTGCGTTCACCTTGGTAGATGTGAAGCTGTACCACTTGTAATCGTTATAGTCGATACCGTTGGTGGTGGTGAAGGTCAAGCCCTTGAGAAGATTGAACTTCAAGTCAACGTGACCGGTTACCATCGTACGCTTGCGGTCGTTCTGGCTGTCGTGAAGATTACCGTAAGGGTTGTTCTGGATGTTGTTGTATGGGTCTTTATTATACTTTCCGTTTGCATCCATCATCTCCATAGTAGGAGAGTAGTTCAAACCAACCCAGATAGGGTTATCCTGGTTCTGAGCGAAGCCTGCACCAGAGTTGTCTGTCTGAGCAAGGTTGAGGTCGGCGGTCAACTCCAACCAATCGAATACCTTATTATGAATGTTTGCCTTGATAGCGTAACGTCTAGACTTGGTGTCAACGATTACACCTTTCTGATCCATCAAGTTGGCAGAGAAGTAAGTCTGTGTTTTCTCGTTACCCTGTGAAAAGGCAACCTTATAGTTCTGAGTAATACCTGTCTGGAGCAACTGATCCATCCAGTCGATACCTGGCTTGGTACCATTCAAATAATCCTGTACAGCGCTCTGATCCACACCCTTGTGGTCAACCAAAGCCTGTGCATACTGCTTGGTACCCATTACCTCAGGGATGTTGTAAGCGTTAGAGAAACCGAAGCTGCCATCGAAAGTAACCTGGGCTGCACCTGCCTTACCGCTCTTGGTCTGTACCATCACAACACCATTGGCACCACGGGCACCATAGATAGCGGTAGAAGAAGCATCCTTCAATACCTGAATGCTCTGGATATCCTCAGGGCTGATACCTTCAAGACCAGTTTCGCGAACAATACCATCTACTACGTAGAGAGGGTCATTGCTCTTGTTTACTGAGCTGGCACCACGTACACGAATCTTCATAGCACCACCAGGAACGCCACTTGACATTACCTGCACACCAGACATACGTCCGTTGAGGGCATCCTCAACACGTGCCACTGGCTGATCCTTGAAGCTCTTGCCTTCCATCACAGCAACAGAACCTGCCAAGTCAGCCTTCTTTACAGTACCGTAACCGATAACAACAGTTTCTTCTAGCATGTTGGAATCATCTTCCATGGTAACGTTCAAAGCAGTACCGTTCCAAGTAAGAGTCTGTGACTTGTAACCTACATAAGTGATTGTAATCTTAGCACCCTTAGCTACATTTGCAAGGCTAAAGTTACCGTCAAGGTCAGTAATCGTACCCCCAGTCTTACCATCAATTCTGATGGTAGCACCGATAACAGGTTCACCGTAAGAATCCTTTACTGTACCTGTACATGAGTTTTGCTGCTGGGTAGCATTAGCAATAACCGAATTGCTCTGAGCTGCCAATGCAGTAACAGTGCTCAGTGGTGACATGGCACCCAATAGCGCTGCAAAATACAAATTTGCTCTTTTGTTCATAGGTTTGTAATTTTTTATGTTAGTTATTATTTCTTCTCGTATAAACTTTGTTTTTATCTTATTCTTTTGGCAGTTGGCTCAGATGAACCTGTCACCGCCTATTTGGTTTTTGAATTGTGGAGTAGCCGTTTTACCGGCTACTCCCAACTCCAGTCAAATGAATAGTTGATAAAAAGTTAGTTAGTAAAATCTTTAATGCTTTTGGTTTTGTCTAATAAGCTAGATTATTTATTTTCTTTCTTCGCTCAAGAGTCTGTGTCTTGCCATCAGACAGGCTCCCGTGATACCAGCCAGATCTTTCAGTTCTGAGGTAACAATCTGCGAATCCTCGTTCATGATGTTGAGCGAATGTTTTTTTATACCCATGTTGACCGGTAGCGTCAGATAATCGCCAGTGACTGACATTTCTCCTCCGATGACCAGCATCTCTGGGTTAAAGATATTGATGATTCCTGCCAATTGCTTGCCCAGTTCGTCTGCAATATGTTGCAGGGTAGCCAGGCTAAGCACGTCTTCTTTTGCTATCGCATCAAGAATATCTTGAAGCGTGATGTCTTCTTTTCTGTTGAGCACCTTGTCAGACAGGATGGAAGTCTTGCCTTCCCGAATCTTCTCTGTCAACTTTCTCTTGAGTGCTCTACCCGAAACTTCAGTTTCAATACATCCAATCTTGCCGCAGTGGCAGATGATGTTGTTGTTGTAGGCTGTCATGTGACCAAACTCACCCGAATATCCGGATTTACCGTAGTACAGTTGACCTCCCATGATGATTCCGATGCCTAATCCCCAGCATACGTTCACAAATATGACATCTTTCAGTCCTCTGCAGCGTCCCTTCACAAATTCAGCGAAAGCCATGCTTCTTGAATCGTTCTCGATGCAAACCGGCAACTGAATCAGCTCTGTGAGCTTGTCTGTGAGTGATTCCTTCAAGAAGGTGTACATGTTGTAGGCTCTTCCTTCGAAAGGATTCACGCGTTCTGCTAAATTTACGCAAACTTGAAGTATTTCTTCTTTTGAAACAGGAAGAGAGGCGATGAAATCGTTGATGATTTTTCCTACTTTTTCCAGATTCTCAGGAGTATTCTCGTATACGTAAGGTACCCTTGTCTTTTCTGTTATTAGGTTTCCGCTGAAATCGCTGGCAGCTAGAGCCAGACAGTCCATTTCTGGGTTCACTCCGACAAAATATCCAGCGGTAGGAATCAGGTCGTATACCATAGGGATGCGTCCAGTAGAATTGTCTTTCTTGCCAATCTCTGTAACCAGCCCAGCCTTCATCAGTTCGTTGAGGGCGCTAGTGGCAGTCGGCAGACTTACTCCTACAGCCTTGCTCATCTCTGGAATGGTGGCAGCACCTTGAGAGATGAAATGCGCTAGCAGTTTACTCTGAACAGAAGGCTTTTTATTTAACTTCCTAATATATTTTATTATGTCAGATACCATAACTTAAAAATTTTATTTGCAAAGATAGTCTTTTTATAAATACAAGCAATATTTTTCTTGTTAATAAAACTTAAATAGCTAAATTTTCTTTATTTTTCCCTGTTTCTGATAGTCTACACTGTCTATATACCTATTTATATATATAAGCATAATTGCCTGTTTATTTGTTTTTCCTATTTATGTTAATCAAATACTATTTAGGTATAAATAGCTGAATTAGTGGGTAAAACTACACTCAATATAGGTTTTTACAGCCTGAAAAGATAAAAATGCTTTCATTTTAGAATTATTAACTATAAAAACATGGAAATGTATGATAAATCATGTAATTTTGCAAAATAAAAAATTTTAATAACGATATTGCTATAAATAAACGAATTTAAATAATTCGAATATTAAAAACAATGCGTTATCTTTATGAGTAGAAACCTAGTAAACATATTAAATAATAATCGTTAAAAGATATAAATTATGAGGCTCAATCTAAGTTCACAAATTGTACTTAACAAAGTACCAGTTGAATTCTACAAGCCTAAGACGACTGTAGAATACTCAGAAATCTCTAGAATGGAGAAGATTCGTACAGACATCTTTGCTTCAATGGCAGAAGGTGCCAGTCATGTTGCCGATGGCATTGCAGCAGGTATCAAGGCTGCTCAGCACGATGGCAAGTTCTATGTGATGGCACTCGGAACCGGTTCTTCACTCAATGCAGTGTATGAGGAACTCATCCGCCGTTATCAGGAGAAGACATTGAGTTTCCGCAATGTTGTGGTATTCAATGCTTATGAGTATTATCCACTCCAGCAGGAGAGTTCTCTCCGTACCATCAACCAGTTGAAGGAGCGTTTCCTCAGTCACGTAGACGTTCAGGAGCAGAACATTTTCTCTCTTGATGGTTTCGTGGCTCAGGATGCAGTACAGGATTGCTGCCGTCTTTATGAGCAGCGCATCAAGACCTTCGGAGGTCTCGACGTAGCTCTTATCGGTATCGGCCGTTCTGGTAACATCGCAGCCAATGAGCCTGGTTCGGGCATTCAGTCGATGACCCGTCTTATCCTCATTGGCAATACTTCTCGCGAAGAGATGGAAAACAGCGAGCAGACCAAGGAGACCCTGCCTCCATGCTCACTCACCATGGGTATTGCCACCTTGCTTTCTGCCAAAGCAATCTACCTTACTGCCTGGGGCGAGGAAAAGGCTGAAATCATGCAGAAGGTGGTAGAGAATTCTATCACAGATTCACTGCCAGCATCTTTTCTCCAGACTCATCCAAATGCCAACGTAGTGCTCGACCTGAGTGCTGCTTCTCATCTTACCCGCATCGAACATCCTTGGCTCGTAACTTCTTGCCAGTGGACTGATAAGTTGGTTCGCTCTGCATTGGTATGGCTCTGCCAGAAGATTGGTAAGCCTATCCTGAAGTTAACCAATAAGGATTATAACGAGAACGGTTTGAGCGAACTCCTGGCTCTCTATGGTTCTGCTTATAATGCAAACATCAAGATTTTCAACGATTTGCAGCATACAATTACAGGCTGGCCAGGCGGTAAGCCAAACGCAGATGATACCTATCGTCCAGAGCGTTCTAAGCCATATCCAAAGCGTGTCATCGTATTCTCACCTCACCCAGATGATGACGTTATCTCTATGGGCGGTACTATCCGTCGTCTGGTTCAGCAGAAGCATGACGTACATGTAGCTTACGAGACATCAGGTAATATTGCAGTAGGTGATGAGGAAGTAACAAGATTCATGCACTTCATCAATGGTTTCAACCAGCTCTTCGCTGATTCTAAGGACAGCGTAATCTCTGACAAGTATAAGGAGATCAAGACATTCTTCGCCAAGAAGAAGGAGAGCGACTTCGATACAAGAGACATTCTGACCATCAAGGGCTTGATTCGCCGTGGTGAGGCTCGTACAGCTTGTACCTATAATGAGATTCCTCTCGATCACGTTCACTTCCTTGATTTGCCGTTCTATGAGAGTGGAAAGATTGAGAAGTTGCCTATGACAGAGAAGGACGTTGAGATAGTTAGAGCTTTGTTGCAGGAGGTTAAACCTCATCAGATTTACGTAGCAGGTGACCTTGCTGACCCTCACGGAACTCACAAGAAGTGTACTGATGCCGTTCTTGCCGCTATCGACGAGGAGAAGAAGGCAGGTGCAGAGTGGTTGAAGGACTGCCGCATCTGGATGTACCGTGGTGCATGGGCAGAGTGGGAGATTGAGAACATCGAAATGTGTGTTCCTTTGAGCCCAGAAGAGTTGAGAGCTAAGCGTAACTCTATCCTCAAGCATCAGTCTCAGATGGAGAGTGCTCCTTTCTTGGGTAATGACGAGCGTCTGTTCTGGCAGAGAGCTGAAGACCGCAACCGCGCTACAGCTTCCCTTTACGACCAGTTGGGCTTGGCTTGCTACGAGGCTATGGAGGCATTCGTAGAGTATAAGCCTCTCTAATTTCTACATCTTATAATTTAATATAAATGAAAAAAATCAATCAACTTTTAGGTTCTTTGATGGCTTGCGCTGCGATGTTGGGAGCTTTCCCAACATCGTCAGCTGCAGCTGATATCAATATTATTCCTGTTCCTGTCAAGACCCAGATCCAGAAGGGTGAGTTTGTTTTGCCACAGAAGGTGGTGATTTCTTACCAGACCGCAGACGGTAAGAATATCGCTCAGTACATGGCAGACAAGCTGAAGGCTTCTACCGGCTACGATGTAACTGTTGGTGGCAAGAAGGGCAATATCTCTATTCAGATTTCTCCATCCCTCAAGATGGCAGAAGAGGGCTACCGTCTCACTGTTACTTCCAAGGGTGTAGTCATCAAGGCTAAGACAGGCAAGGGTGCTTTCTATGGTATGCAGAGTTTCATGCAGCTGTTGCCTGCACAGGTAGAGAGTGCAACCAAGGTGAATGGTGTCAAGTGGGTGGCTCAGTGCTGTGACATCCAGGATGCTCCACGTTTCGGTTATCGTGGATTCCATCTTGATCCATGCCGTCACTTCATCACTGTAGAGAACGTAAAGAAGCAGCTCGACCTGATGTCTATGTTCAAGGTGAATACCATGCACTTCCACCTGACCGAGGATCAGGGCTGGCGTATCGAAATCAAGAAATATCCTAAGTTGACCTCTATCGGTGGTTATCGCCTTCAGGGTGACGGCTCTACCTATGGCGGTTTCTATACACAGGATGAAATCAAGGACATCGTAGCTTATGCCGCTAAGCGTTACATCACCGTGATTCCTGAAATCGACCTTCCTGGCCACATGATGGCAGCCATTGCTGCTTATCCTTATCTCTCTTGCAAGGGCGAGCAGTGGACTCCTAGAATGGTATGGGGTGTTGAGGATATCGTAATGTGTCCTGGCAAGGAAGATATGTTCAACTTCCTGGAGGATATTGTTCGCGAAGTGGTACCTCTTTTCCCTGGCAAGTATTTCCACATCGGTGGTGACGAGTGTCCAAAGACCAGCTGGAAGAATTGTCCTACTTGCCAGAAACGCATTCAGGCAGAAGGCTTGCAGGCTGACGGTAAGCACTCTGCAGAGGAAAGATTGCAGAGCTACGTCATCAAGCGCATGGAGAAGATGCTGGCTAAGTACAACAGAAAGATCATCGGATGGGATGAAATTCTGGAAGGTGGCTTGAGCCCTGATGCTACAGTCATGTCTTGGCGCGGTACATCAGGTGGTATTTCTGCAGCTCTCCAGAAGCATGATGTCATCATGACTCCAGGTAGCGGCGGTCTGTATCTCGACCATTACCAGGGTGATTATAAGATTGAGCCAGTTACTATTCCTAGTGCTCCGGCTTATCTTTCAAGAACCTATAATTATGAGCCTGTGCCTGATACCATCAAGTCATTGGGCTTGGAGAAGCATATCCTCGGTGTCCAGTGCAACAACTGGTCAGAGTATATGTATACCAATGCCAAGATGGAGTATCAGATGTATCCTCGTTCTCTGGCTCTTGCTGAGATTGCATGGTCTCCAGCCAAGAAGAAGAACTTCACAGACTTCGCACGTCGTGTAGATGCCAACAGCGTCCGCCTGGACGAGCGTCATGTACGTTATCATATTCCATTGCCAGAGCAGCCATACGGTTCTTGTGACAAGGTTGTGATTACCAAGGATACTGTAGTTACATTCCAGACATCACGTCCTATGAAGATGGTTTATACCTTGGACGGTTCTATTCCAACTCCATCTTCTGCAGTCTATACAGAGCCTATCAAGGTCAGCGGCAATACTACTATCAAGATTGCTACTGTTCTGCCTTCTGGTAAGATGAGCAAGGTGAGAACCATTGATGTAGAAAAGCAGACCTATGCTCCTGCAGTGAAACTCAACGATGCAAAGGCTGGTTTGCAGTTGCGCCGCATGAAGGGTAACTATCTGAAGGTTAATCAGCTGGAATTGGCTGATGCTGAGTGGCAGGACTGTGGTACTGTTGAGAATCTGAACAAGATGAAGGTAAGTCAGCCTGATGATGCTGCTACTTTGCGTGGTGCCAATAATTATGCAGCCATTGCAGAAGGTTACATCAATATTCCTGAGGATGGAGTTTACTATCTCTCATCCCGTATGGAGCAGGTTTGGATTGACAACAAGCTCGTCATCAACAACGAGGGTGCAGTGAAGGCTGGTACCAACTCAGACAACTCTGTTGCATTGGCTAAAGGCTTGCATCCTGTCAAGTTCGTTTATCTGTGCAATATCGTAGGCGGTTGGCCATCATGGTGGAGCAACCTTACTCTCGAAATGCGCAAGGACAACCAGAAGAAGTTTACCGGCGTAGCTGGAACTCAGTATTTCCATTAATATCGGATAATAAATCATGAAAATCAGAACCATCGCAAATGTATCACTTTGCCTTGCCATGCTTTCCATGAGCAGCGGCGTGGCGGCTCAGAGCGAGTCGCGCTGGCAGAACGTGAATATCAATCAGCAAAATAGGGAGCCTCGTCGTGCTTCTTTCTTTGCTTACGAGAACCTTGATAAGGCACAGAACTTTGACAAGAAGAAGTCGGCCAACTACCTTTCCATGGAAGGTATGTGGAAGTTCAACTTCGTGAAGGACCATAACAAGCGTCCTGCCAACTTCTTTGCTGTCAAGTATGATGATTCGCAGTGGAAGGACTTCCCTGTACCGGGATTGTTCGAATTCAATGGCTATGGCGACCGTACCTATAAGAACATCGGTTATGCATGGGCTACCCAGTTTGATCCAAATCCTCCTTACATCAGCGAACTCAACAACTACACCGGCTCTTATCGCCGCACCTTCGAACTTCCAGCAGACTGGAAGGGCAAGGATGTTTATTTCCATGTAGGTTCAGCCACCAGTAACCTGACTCTCTGGGTGAACGGCAAGTACGTGGGATATAGCGAAGACAGCAAGGTGGCTGCCGAGTTTAATATCTCCAAGTATCTCAAGCCTGGTAAGAACCTCATTGCCATGCAGGTGATGCGCTGGTGCGATGGTTCTTATTTTGAAGACCAGGACTATTGGCGCTTCACGGGTATTGCCCGTGAGGTATATCTCTATGCGCGTCCTAAGCTTCATGCAGCTGATGTACGTCTGAATGCCGGATTGGAGAATAACTTCAAGGATGGTGTCCTGGATTATCAGATCTCTCTTCAGGGAGGCAAGAGCGATGTTTCCATCATCTTGTGTGATAAGGATGGCAAGCAGATTGCTCAGGCAACAGGTGCTAAGGGTACTATCAAGGTGTCGAATGTAAAGCCTTGGACTGCAGAGACTCCTAATTTGTATAAGGTATTCATCACCTTGAAGAATAAGCAGGGCGTATCTGAGGTCATTCCTCAGAAGGTAGGTTTCCGCAATGTGGAAATCAGGAATGCCCAGCTCCTGGTGAATGGCCAGCCTATACTGGTCAAGGGTGCCGACCGTCATGAGATTGATCCTGATGGTGGATATGTCGTTAGCGTAGAGCGCATGATTCAGGACATCAAGATTATGAAGCAGCTGAACATCAACGCTGTCCGTACATGTCACTATCCTGATGATCCTCGCTGGTACGACCTCTGCGATGAATACGGATTGTATATCACAGCCGAGGCAAACCTGGAATCTCATGGTATGGGATATGACGAGAAGTCTCTCGCTAAGTTCCCTGAGTATATCGTGCCTCATATCGAGCGCAACGAGGGTAATGTCAAACCGCTCATCAATCATCCTTCCATCATCGTATGGAGCTTGGGTAATGAGTGTGGTTATGGCGTCAACTTCGAAAAGGCTTACGATTGGGTCAAGGCTTACGACAAGACCCGCCCTGTGCAGTATGAGCGTGGCGGATATGACAGCAAGACTGATATCCACTGTCCTATGTACATCGGTTACGAGGAGAGCGAAAGCTACTGCAAGAGCAATGGCATCAAGCCATATATCCAGTGTGAGTATGCCCACGCCATGGGTAACTCTATGGGTGGATTCAAGGAGTATTGGGATCTGATCCGCAAGTATCCTAAGTATCAGGGTGGTTATATCTGGGACTTCGTAGACCAGGGTGTTCGCGACAAGAGCCCTATCACCGGCAAGGAAATCTTTACCTATGGTGGTGACTATGGACGTTATCCTGCCAGCGACTACAACTTCAACTGTAACGGTATCATTTCTCCAGACCGTCGCTTGAATCCTCATGCTTATGAGGTTCAGTACTATCTCCAGAATGTATGGATCAAGGATCTGGATGCAGCTAATGGTACTTTCAATGTCTATAATGAGCATTTCTTCAAGAACATTGACGACCTGAAGCTTACTGCAGCAGTCTATGCCAACGGCGTTCTCCTGTCTACAGTAGAGATTCCTGGAACCAAGGGCATTGCTCCCCAGACCACCAGGTTGGTGAAGAGTGATGCTTTGCAGGAGGCTGTTGCCAAGGCAGAAGCAGAGCATGCCAGAGAGGAAATCACCGTCAACTTTGCCTTTGCCAGCGATGGTTCAGAGCCTTTGGTTGACAAGGGACAGGTGATGGCCCGCCAGCAGTTTGTCATCAACGGTTATGAGTTTGACAATGTTGATACACCTATCGCTGAAGCAGCTCCTGCCAAGAAGGGTAAGGCTAAGGTTCAGACCGCCAGCAACCTGGAGGTAGAAGAGACCAATTCCTATGTAAAGGTTACAGCCAAACGCATGTCGGTTACTGTAGGTAAGCTGACCGGTATGATTGATTATCTCGATGTAGATGGTGAACCAATGTTGAAGTTCCGTGAGAGCATGACTCCAGAGTTCTGGCGTGCTCCTACCGATAACGACTATGGCGCATCCTTGCAGAAGGAGATGAGAGTATGGAAGAACCCTCAGATGACTCTGAAGTCATTCGATAAGAGTGAGAGTCAGGACAGCGTGGTTCTTACTGCAATCTTCGATATGCCTGAGGTTAAGGCACAGCTGGAACTCCGTTACCGCATCAATTCAGAGGGTGAAGTAGCTGTTACTGAGAAGATGACAACCGATAAGGAAGCTAAGGTGGCCGACTTGTTCCGTTATGGTATGCAGTTGCAGATGCCAGCAGCCTTCTCTAAGCTGGAGTACTATGGCAGAGGTCCTGAGGAGAACTACATCGATCGTCACTCTTCTGCTTTCATCGGAAAGTATGAGGCTGACGTAAAGGATGAGTATTATCCATACGTTCGCCCACAGGAGAGTGGTAACCATACCGACATCCGTTACTTCTCTATCTTCAATCCAACAACCGGAAAGGGAATCACCTTCGAGGGCTATGCTCCTATGGAGTGCAGTGCCATCCCTTACCTGGTAGAGGATCTAGATGCAGGCATCGAGAAGAATCATGCCTGGGGCCAGCACAGTGGCGACCTGGTAGAAAAGGGCTTGGTTCAGTTGCACATCCAGCAGCGTCAGTACGGTTTGGGCTGTATCGACAGCTGGGGTTCAAAACCAATGGATAAGTATCGCATGCACTATCAAGACCGCAACTTCAGCTTTGTAATCAAGGCTAAGAAATAATAGGCATTAATGAATTATTAAATCCTGGGCATCAGCTGATTGCTCAGGATTTTTTTATTCTGTCCTCATCTCCAAGCATTCTCTGTCTACATCAATCCCCTCACTCTGAATGATGCTGCAAAGATACAAAATCTGGAATCGGCACTTCATACTTCCTCACACTTTCTCATACTTTCTCATACTTTCTCATACTTTCTCATACTTGGTGTATCTCTTTAACAGCTTAAGCAAGATACTTGTCTTTCAAAAGTAAGATACTTACGGGGCATAAGTATGATACTTACTGGGCAAAAGTAAGATACTTACAACCGAAAGTAAGATACTTGCGGTCAAAATCCTGAACTTTAGTGCTGAAAGACTGAACTCTGAATATGAATATTGAAAAAAACCTGCGTTAAATACGTGTTAAATACATGTATTAACTATCTGTATATCATTTCTTTATATTCTTTCTTGATCGCGCTGTATATCAAAGATGTGAAACCTATAAGTTCAGCTTCAGAAATTCAGAAACACTCCATTTTCCCTAACGCCCTCATTTCTGAATGACGAAGAGGAAATTTTGGCAGGATAGGGCGGTCTTTCTGTCTCAATGCCTGTAAATTGTATAGAAAAACACTATAGTAATGTGATTTTTTTGGTTCATTTTGTTTCAAAATGCATTTTTTCTCCAAAATATTTTGTTCGTTCGACATTTATTATTATCTTTGCTCCGTTTAAGAACAAATTTGTCTCTTGAAGAAGATATCTGGTAAGAACTATAATAATAATGCATATATGATAAATAAGAACTATAGAGGAAACGTACTGGTGAGACGTTTGGTAACTTGTGCAGATTTCGTCATTCTAAATTGTCTGTTACTTGTCTATACTGAGTATGGAACGCAGATTACCCCTGATTATTTCGATGCAGCGACGAAGATTACATTTTTCGTTGCCAATGTTGCCTTGTTCCTAAGCGAGTATAACTACTCAACTATCATTCATGTAAGAAAGATAGGTTTCCTCCAGGTTTTGAAACGGACATTATGTCTGGCGGCATCTACCGTATTTCTGTTCTTTGTCTTTGTAAGACTGCTCAGTCATGGAGGCTAGATGTTCTCTTTTGCAGCTATCTTTGGCGTATCATTTTATTTCTTTCTGATTCTTTCAAGACTCTGCGAACTTAAAATACTGAAGTACTATCGTGCCAGAGGCCGTAACAGCCGTACGGTTGTCTTCGTGGGTAATGACCCCGCTATCAGTGAAATGTATAAGACGATGACAGAGGATCCTTCTGCAGGTTATATTGTCAAGGGATATTATGCTGACGCTGAAATAGTCAAGGCTCCAGAAGGCTTGAAGAAAATAGGCAGCCTTAAGGATCTTAACGGCATCATATCTTCTACTCTTAACGATACCATTAATGGTTTGCCAAATAAAATCGATGAGGTGTTCTGTTGTCTGTCACATAATGATTCTGAGCGCATTGTGAAGATTATGCAGTTCTGTGACAAGAACGTGATCCATTTCTATTATCTGCCTCGTGTCTTTGGTGAGTATAAATTGCATCTGGATGCCCAGAATTTCATGGGCAGAACGGTATATTCCAATCACAAGGAGCCGTTGACTCTTGTTTCTAACCGTATTGTCAAGCGAGCTTTCGATGTCGTGGTGAGTGGTCTTATCTGTCTTTGCGTTCTGCCGTTCATCCCTATCATTGCTCTCATCATCAAGACCCAGAGTCCGGGACCTATCTTCTTCAAGCAGGCAAGAACCGGTTTGAATGGAGATACTTTCTACTGTCTGAAGTTCCGTTCCATGCATGTGAATAAGGATGCAGACAAGGCGCAGGCTACCAAGGATGATCCGAGAAAGTTTGCTTTCGGCAACTTTATGCGAAAGACTAACATCGATGAGTTCCCTCAGTTTATCAATGTTCTGAAGGGCGATATGAGTATCGTGGGTCCTCGTCCTCACATGTTGCATCATACTGAGGTATATGGCAGTTTGATAGACAAGTATATGGTTCGCCATTTCTCCAAGCCAGGCATCACCGGTTGGGCACAGGTTACAGGATTCCGAGGTGAGACCAAGGAGTTATGGCAGATGGAGGAGCGTATCCGCCGAGATATCTGGTATATCGAGAACTGGTCGTTCTGGCTCGACATCAAGATTATCTTCCTGACAGCCAAGAGCATCATCTTCCCAGATAAGAATGCTTATTAAAAAATAATAATACAAAAAAGAGCGATTCTTGCATAACTCTGCAGGAATCGCTTTTTTGTGCAATCAAGTGAATTTTCAAGATGTTGTGAATAGAAGTATTATTGCCCCTTTATGATAATAGTTTCGCATTATATGGAGCACATTACCAATGCCTGGCTTCCTGCCTATTTATCATAATGGTCATTAGAATCGGCATTTTTTGATTAATTAATAGTTGTTTTACTCACATTTTTAGCAAATATCATTACCTTTGCACCATGAAAACATTATTAGACGTTCATACACATACAATAGCATCAGGTCATGCCTACAGCAGTTTGCAGGAAATGACCTTAGCAGCAAAAGAAAAGGGGTTGGAAATACTAGGTATCACAGAGCACGGTCCCAATATCCCGGGTACCTGTGACCCTATCTATTTCAGAAACCTGCATTGCGTTCCCCGTCAGCTCTATGGAATCAAGCTGATGCTGGGAGCAGAACTTAACATTCTCAATACCCAGGGCGATATTGACCTCGATGAGGATTATTGGCGCATACTGGATATCCGAATCGCTGGCATTCATAGTCTTTGCTGGAAGGGAGGAACCAAGGAAGAGAACACGCAGGGGGTCATTAATGCTATGCGCAATCCCTTCGTACAGATCATCTCCCATCCCGGTGACGGTACGGCAGATCTGGATTTCGAGGTATTGATGAAAGTTTCAAAGGAGACGCATACCCTGCTTGAGATTAACAACCACTCCATGGCTCCCATCCGTCACAAGACAGTGGCTACCCCCAATAACCTGGAACTGCTGGAACTTGCCAAGAAGTATGAGACTCCTGTCATCTTTGGAAGTGATGCCCATTTCTCAACCATGATTGCCGACTACAGCAACATCATGCCTCTGGTAGAAAAAGCAGAGTTTCCTGATGATTTGGCACTCAACTATCAGCCTGAGAAGTTTTTGGCTTACCTCAAGCCTACCCCAGAGAAATAGGATAATTTCGTTTCACATTTCAATTTACACGACTATGATTATAGAAGAAATCATCAAATATAATGAAAACTTCGTGGCCAGCAAGGGCTACGAAAAGTATCTTACGAGTAAATATCCAGACAAGAAGCTTGCCATCCTTTCCTGTATGGATACCCGCCTGACAGAACTTCTGCCGGCAGCCTTAGGATTGAAGAATGGAGATGCCAAGCTCATCAAGAATGCCGGTGGACTTGTTATCAGCCCATTCGACTCAGCCATGCGCAGCCTCCTGGTTGCCATCTATGAACTGGGTGTTGAGGAAATCATGGTCATCGCCCACTCCAACTGCGGTGCCTGCCACATGAACGGCCAGCAGATGAAGGAATTGATGCTCAAGCGCGGCATCCATCAGGATGTCATCGACACCATCGGACTTTGCGGCATCAACCTAGACCATTGGCTGGAGGGATTCCATGACACCGAGGATTCTGTAAGAAATACGATTAATACCATCCGTACTCACCCTCTTGTACCAAAGGATGTCAATCTGCATGGCTATATCATCGACTCACAGACGGGTAAGCTCACTGAAGTAAAATAAAAGCAAAATACGCTTATAATATGGCTAAGGATGGTTCTCCTCCAGAATCATCCTTAGCAACTCTTCATTTGCCTCGTTGTTGACCTCAGCATCCTTCAACTCGGAGAAATAGTCAAGCGTAGCGGAACATTCGCCTGTGATATCTACCCCTATCACTTTTTCATGGGCATAGATGATGCGAAGCACGGCTTGGAGCTGTATGAGAGAATACTTGACATTTATAAATACTCAATGAATTTTGCGTTATATTTTTGTTAAAATTAGATTTTTTTATACTTCTCTACAAATTTACAAAAAACATATTAAAACAATTTAATTTTCAACAAAAACATATTAGATTCATCTTTTTATCCGTATCTTTGGAGAAAATTGAAACATATTGTGATGATACTTATAAATACACTGATATTGGATAAATATAGATGTAATGTTCCCCATTACATCCTCAACTGTAGCCTTCGGAAATAATATCTATCTTGCTTGAGATAATATATTATTAACGAATTTAAAATTACATGGGTTTAATCATTTTATATTTTTTAGGT
>CAVHWE010000013.1:0-23920 GCA_963639495.1 bacterium
TTCAGCAACTTTTCCCGGAAGTATGGAAGAAGGCAGAGTTGAAGGCAAACATGAGACCAACACAGAAACGGCCTTCAGCCCGTACTTAAATCACATGTGAAAGTTTAGTTTAGATAAATTGCATCAAATTCTTAAAAAAATGGCATGTAGAAAGAATAGTATTGATAATGAGCAAGATAATATCATGTATTTCGCTACTTTTGTCGTATATTTGCCACCGAAAAGAACCAATTAACGTGTTGATTCTAAAAACAATATTTAAACCTATAAAAAAATTTTAAGAGCTTATGAAAAAGTTATTTACTCTAGTGTTTGCAGCATGTGCAAGTCTTAGCGTTAGTGCAGTTGAGAAAGATTTAGTTACGACTCCAATAACCATTGAGGCAACTCAAGGTGAAGATGGTCTAAAATGGGCAGAAACTGAAGCTATTATTCTTGAGGCTTCTGATGTCGCAGTGAATGACTTCTTGAAGTTGACTGTTACAGATGCCGAGGCAGGTTCTGGTGAACAGAATGTTTTGCAGTTTAAAAAAGCAGATAGCAGTGATATGTATTATGGAAGTACATTTAATCCTGCTCCAAACTCAGTTGTCACGATACCTGTTACAAAGGAAATTTTGGCACAGATAACAGGCGAAGGCTTTAAACTCGGTGGTGCGGTTCAGCAGAAGAGTGGCTCTTGGCCTGCAGTACTTGGCAAGAAAATAACTGTTTCTAAAATATCAGTTTTGCCTGCTAGTGATTTTATGACATTGGATTTGTCTTCCGCAGATAAGCCAACAACGGCTGCTTGGGGTGGAGGAGTCACAATTCCAAGTGCTAATTTTAAGTTAGCTAAAGCTGGTGATGTCGTAGTAGTTACGACTACAGCCGAGGATGCAATTAGAAATGAAGGTAATTTCCAGTATAATATGGGTAAACTTCAGCTCAGTGGTTGGAATATCCCAATGTTCTTTGTTCAGACTTTGTCGGTAGCTGATATTGAAAAAATTAATTCAACCGAAAGCCCTCAGTGGTATTATCAGGGTGCAAAGTTCCCTGTTTCTGCTACGGCTATGTTGTATCGTCAGAAAACTGATTTACCTTCAAACAAAACTGTTATAAATGTAGAAGAGACAGCTTTAGGTGTTTGGGAAAATGGTGTTGTTTTGGCAAAGGAGAACTTTGCAAATGTACAAGCAGGTGATGAATTGCATATAGCTATTAAGGATTTTAAAGAGGTGAAAAAGGAGGGCGAGACTTGGACTCGTCGTGGCCAGATTCAGTTGGCTTCAGCTGATGAGAACTGGCCGTCTGTGTCCACTACTATAGATGTCTTTGATGTTTCAGAGACGGTAGTTGTATTTGATGATAAGATTGTTGCTGCAGCTAAAGAGTTTGGTTTGGTAGTTAAGGGTGAGTGCTTGACAGTTGCAGGTGCAAATCTTTATACTAAGGCTGTTCCTACTAGCATCTCTGGCACTGTTGTAGCTCCAACGGAAAACACTAACGCTCCGGTTTACAACCTTGCTGGTAAGCAGGTTAATGCATCTTATAAGGGTGTAGTAATTAAGAACGGTAAAAAGTATGTTCAGAAATAGTATAGAGTTATATTTTTAGTTTGTTGAAAAGAAAAGAGAGGGTATGTGAATGCCCTCTCTTTTTGATTTTATCCGTTTCGAACATTGATTAATGTTCAAGATATAGTCCGTTTAGCTTTTCCAGGAAAACACAAACTTCATCATTTATCATTTCCATGAACCCATGAGTCTTCTTGTTCGATACACCAGGATATGGAGTATAGTAATGCTCCTCAATCGGTTCTCCCTGGTTTCTGCCAAACATCAGGTAAGCTATGTGATGCTGCTTGAGTACTGTAAGCAATGTCTCTGAAAAAATACTGGAATCACCAATAGATTCTACTCCTGTTGTCAGTCCGAAGGCATTGTTGTGGTCTTGGGCAAAAGGCAGAGCCTGCTTCACAATCTCCTTGATGCTCTTCTGGTAGAGTGGGAGGTCGATGGCATTTTTGCTTTGCAGATATGTCACGTTGATCACATCAATCTTGTTGTCCGGATAGCGATCCATCAGATTCTTGCCCGGCTGGTAGGTTTCAGAATAACTATAAACTACATTCGTTACATCCTCGTCATCCAAGAGATCCTGTATCTTCTTGTAAAGACTGATATAGTCGTCTTTGCTGAGTTTACAGTACCATGTCTTACCGTCTACAGGAAGAAGATTGAGTACTACAGGTGCTTTGATACCATAACCATCTTGCAGTGTATCAAGATATTTGGCAACCTGTTTGGTATATTCCTCCAGCATATCATTATTGCCGTTATAATCAGGCATTGTCCAGTTCATGATAAGTAAGCCTCCCTTGCGGAAGTGTTTCAGCACATCTTCCCGGATAGCCTTGAACGGAACGCCGTCTATGTTCTGTGATTTTCCATTTTCAATACCAGCCAACTCATATCCATTTGCTGCCGGTCTGTAACCGCAGAGAGTTTTCAAGTCGCATCGGTCGCTGTCACATTGCCAGCGGTTCCAGCCTATTCCGGTTAAGGTTCCATACATCTGGCCTATCAGCGTACCTTTGTTGGCATACGCCTTGATGTTGGTTTTCAGATTCTCTGTGCGGGTTGTGAGACCGCTCATGGCAATCTCGTCATACGATTTCTTTTTCTTCTCACCGCATGAAGAGAAAGCCAGGAGGGCCGCGAACATCAATATAATATATTTGATTCTCATAATCTGTTATTCATTATAAGCCTTTTTCATAGCTTCCACTACTGTAGGGAGGGTCCACTGAGGAACACTTCTGTCTGTACCGTCGAAGATGCTCGTCCAGTAGAAGGTAGCTACGCCGTATGCCTTAGCCTGCTTCACGATGTCGGCAGCTTGGTCGGCAGCAGCCTGAATCTCGCTGGCAGAACTGTTTTTGCTGACACTCTTGCTTCCGTGAGTACCATATTCACCGATGATGCAAGGAATGCCCTTGCTGATGAACTTCTTGTTCAGGCGGGTGAACATATTCTTGATTTCATTGCTGCAGGAAGCATCCCATTTGCCTTTCTGTGCAAACCAGTCCCATGGAGCATAGGTGTGAACTTCTACGGCGATATGACCATCCACCTTGTCGGTAGGGATAGTGAGGTTGTTTAATACTTCATCACCGCAGGCTGCAGCATAAGTGTTGACAATGAGGTTGCGGGTCTCATTGTTGCCACCGGTGGCACGGACTGCATTCACAAAGCTCTGTGCATAACCGTTCAAACCTTTGTAGCTGCTTGTATTCTTTGGCGCATTCCAGGTGTTATCGGCATCGAGCATCTCATTGTAGCCTTCGAAAACCAGGTGCTGGTCGTAGTTCTTGAAGCGGGTCGCAATCTGAGTCCAGAGAGATTCAAACTTCTCCTTGTTCTCCTTATAGTTGGCTTCATCAGCTTTGATCCAGTGCTTTACTTTCTCATCGTCTGCACCTGTATCATGGTGAACATTCAGGATGCAGTACATTCCGTTATCAATGACGTAATCAACGATTTCCTGTATTCTGTTCATCCAGGCTTCATCCACGGTTCCGTCTGCCTTCATGTGCTGGAACCAGGTAACTGGGATGCGGACAGAATTAAAACCGTTCTTCTTCAGGAAATCTACCATCGGTTTGGTCGTTGGCTCCTGTCCCCAAGCTTTCTCGAAATCAGTAACAGAATTGCTGTTCATGTTCATCCACATGGCTACCACATCTGTGCAGTTGCCGAAATTGGTACCGATGCCCATGTTCTTCACAGCATCTACTGCGCTTTCCTCTACGTAGTTGGCATTCAGGTTCACCTGGTCACGGGTAATCACGTTCTTGCTGCTCAATGCTGCCTTCCACCAGTCGTTGGATGGCATGTTGCTTCCATACCAAGGCATGAAGAAACTCCATTTTGCACCGGCGTTCCATGCTTCGTCAATACCTGCTGTAGCTGTATTGTTGTTGGCATCAGTTCCGCACTCAGCCAGAGCGATGAGTTTACCAGGATAGCGTGCCTGAATCTCCTTGAACTCCTGAGCCTGCTTGGCAGCATCATAACCGTAGAGGTCGCGACCGATGATATCTACATACTTGTCGCCAGGATACCAGTCGGCATCATTGTTATAGGTATTTGCATCGCCATTGTAGTTCTGTGTAGTCCAAGCCCAAATCAAGTTGTGGATTCCCTTCTTTTGGAAGTAATCAAACATGGTCTGCCAAAGCTTCTTGTAGGTTTCTGCACCATCATATCCCCACCAGAACCAGGACTTACCCCAGCTGGCACCTGATTTCAGACAGGCATTACCGGCAGCTTCATGGAAAGGACGCCAAACGGCAACAACGCCTGCGTCCTGCAACTTCTGCAGAACTTCTACCACCTTGTCCATCTCCTGATAGAACCATTTGTTCTCCCAAGAGCCAGCAGTAAATACGTTGGCTGCTTTGAAGGATGTTTCTGATGGGGTGCAGGTCACACCGCTACCATCTGTTCCTGGAACTGTGCTTTCTGTCTTAGGCACGTTGAAGTGCCACATCAGCGATACCAGTCCGCCCTGGTCTGCCCAGTTGGTGACAGGAGTGATGTCGTTGTAGTTGATCCATCCGTTGGAACCCTGCTTAGGTACATAGATATGAATGAAATCATAGCAGTTCATAGCAGGATATTTGCCAGTTGCCTTATAGATTCTATCAGCTTCCTTGGTGTTCCAGTTAACGTCGGCGATAACCGAAGAGAGGATCTTGCTGCCATAATTCAGCTGCAGATATTTGTAGAGACGCTTGGTCTTGTCTGTAGCTGAAGGGTCTGCAAGATTCACATCGCCTACTTCGCTTTCGTGATAGATAGAGAAGGAGATATTGTTGATGTCGTTGATGTCGTAGGTTTCGATAGCACCGAATTCTTCCATCCCCGTCATCACGAATCCTACTTTACCATCTGCAGAGTGTGTGATTTTAGAAACTGGAGCCTTTCCATCTGCTGTCAGATCCCATGCTTCTGTCTTTCCATTCTTGAGGTTGATGGTCAATTTGTCTCCTTTCGTTTGTGCCAAGGCTGTGAATGAAATCATTACTGCCAGGAGTGAGAGTAATAGTTTTTTCATTGTCTTGCTACTTTTAAGGATTTGTTATTGATTTTGATAATATAGATACCATGTGTCAATTCACTGAGATTGATGATGGTCTTGTCGCCAGCTGTGATAGGAGAGAGTTTGATGTTCTTCCCATCCAGTGCGAAGGCGCTTACCTTGTTGTTGGTACCATCCACGATGATGCGGTCACCTTCGAAGGCAAACTTGTTGTTGGTTTCTACCTGCTTGATGCCTGTTGTTGTACCATAAGTGAAGGTGGAAACCTTCCATAGTTCGTAACTGGCAGTAGTAGCTGTAGATTTTACAGTCATCTTATCATCTCCGAAGGTTACTTCCGGTAGAGTGCTCAGTGCAAACTCTATCTTGCTACCATCGTTGAATGAAACAAACAGCGACTTGCCGTCGGCAGCTTTGGCTGAGATGCAACTGAGAGCTACCAGTAAGGATAATGCTATTTTCTTCATATCGGGTTGATGTTTTGGTTTTAATTAAAAATGTGGCGCAGTTAATATAACTACGCCACAAATTTACAAATTATATTTCACATAAATGCGTTTTTTATGTTAAATATTTCTATCTTATGGAAGGATGGCAATCTTGGTTACATTCTTCAAGTCGCCCTGGAGAATGAAGGCTGTATCGCTCCAACCATCAGAGATGCTGTTCACGGCTTCCATCATGGCTGCATCGAATACCTTCACAACACAGTTCTGGTCACCACTCCAGTCGAATACAGTATCAATGGCACCCCAGTTGGCGTTGTTGATCTGAATCTGACCGGTAGCTCCTGCTTCTTTATAGAAGAGCATCTTGGAACCTACTTTGACACCCAACTTGATGAGGTCTGCCTTCATGATGCGGAAACGACCGGTGTCATCCCAAGTGAAGTTGTATGGATACTTGATGGCGCTGTTGTCCATGTTGGTTGTGATAGTAGCGATATCCTTTTCTGCAGGAACCACCTTGAACTCAGGACCTTCAATCTTGTTGCCGTCTGGGTCTTCCATCACGATCTTGTAGGTACCAACTTCTGCATTGGCAGGAACCTGGCATACAATCTCTGTGTTGGTGCGAGATGTATAGCGGTTTACCTTATAAGAACCGATATAGAGGTTCTGGATGTTCTGGAAGTTCTTACCTGTAATAGTGATGGTTGAACCTGCGATAGCCTCACCAGGAGCGATGGAAGCAATAGCTGGATCTGTTGCTGCCTTAATGCTCAATTGACCATCGATGTTGACAGTAGTACCATTCTTCAGGTTGAGCTTGAAGCCTGAACCGGCGCAGGCTGTAGGAACTGTCACTCCGATGGCATTGGCGGTACCCTTGAAGTCGGTTACGGTCTGCTCTACATCGCCAGGGAAGGTGACGCTAGCTACGAGGTCGAGGTCTGTACCCTTGATGATGGTCTTCTCGCCAGCTGTGATGGCTGCTGGTGTGCAAGAAGTTACGGTTGGCTTAACCAATGTATAGGCTACTGTTACAGTCTTACCATTATCAAGACTCAAAGTGATGTCGCCTTCCTGTGCATCCTCTGGTACTGTAGAAGTAACCTTTGTTGTCTCAACCTTGTTAAGCTTAGATTCCTTGGCGTTAGGGAATGCGATACCTGTAATCAGATCCATATCCTTACCGCTGATAGTTATCTCTTCACCATTCTTGATAGGGGAAGGAGTTGCAACGAGCTGACTAGGAACTACGGTTGTAATCTCACCGAAAGGAATTCTTATACCGCTTTTTGTTACGGCTGTAATTTCACCGTCTGCTACCTTAGAAGAGATAATGAAGGTAATCTCAGAAGCTGTTTGTGACTTGAAGTCAGCTGCTTCTACGGTTGCACCATTCAACTCAATACTTGCAATCTGGTCAAGTGAAGTACCTCTGAGGACCTCTGTTTCACCAGCCTTGATGAGAGACTTACCGATAGCATTGTTTGCATCGATTTCAGGAGCATTGATACTTAAAGCACCTTCAGAATACATATAGTTGTTTCCATCGCTAATCTGGAATCTGCCTTCTCCTGCTTCAGCTGGGATAACCAACTGAATCTGATAGCGTGTCTGAGATTTAAAATTCTCGGCATCCATAGTCGCGCCATTGGCAAAAATGACAGATGTAATATTGTTGAGATAATCGCCTTCAATAGTGAGGACGTCTCCAACATTTCCTACCTGGTTTTCCTTGTTTTCACCTACGTAGAAACCTGTGAATTTCAAATTCTCAATGTATGTGATTGGGGTAAGTGTCTTGATTTCACCATTCTTGGCGGTCTTCAATGTAACAATACCTGGTTCACATTTTTCTGCAGGAACTTCAATATTGATTTCTGAGTTTTTTCCTGATGTAACAACATTAATGCTGGTAATAGCTTCTGCACCAGGAAGATCTATTTCTGTAATCTGGTCAAGATTGGCTCCCTTGAAAGTAAGGACACCCCCACGGAGTACAGGGTTTGGACCGTATGATAATACAGATATTTCATTGCCATACTGGTCGGTGTTCAAGTCATCACGGTCGCATGATGTGAACGCAAATGTACTGCATATCAGTAGCAGAACCAACCAGAGGAAAGATTTATTATGTCTTTTCATAATGATTGACGTTTATTGTTTTTGTTTGTTTGCAGTGCTGGCAGTTGGATGGCTGCCAGCATCAGCAAATTTTATTCATTGATAGGGCAAACTCGAATGTTATCAACGCAAATTGTTGGTGAGCATTCTACAGTAGCCTCTTTGTATGGTCCTGTATAGAGGAACATGGTCATACCTGTGAGATTCTCAAACTTCAAACCACCCAATTTGTTTCCATATCTGTCGTATGCGAATTCTGATAATGGAATAGAAACAGTCTGCCAGTTTCCTGAAGTGCTGAATGTGTTGTTGGTTGCTCCATACCATGGAGTCCAAAGTGCACGTGGGAACTTGTCATCAGCAAGATAGTTGTTGTTGCCTGTTGAGTATGTTACCTGGTCGTTACCGGTAAAATATACCTGTAATGACAAGCCTGTCCAATCATTAGGAATGTTAACCTCAAACTTCACTTGCATGTTGTCAACATCATCCCATTTCATCAGCGAGTTCAACTCAGGATAACCTGCAGCCGGCTCTGGCCAGTAGTTGAATGAGTATTCATCTTCAGCCCATGAATCGAAATTAACAGTCTTGCCTCCTAAGTAGTAGTAATTTCCGTCAAGAGGCTGAACTCCTTCAACATCATTCCTCATACGGTTACCATTTAGAATTCCATCACGCCAGCCATGACCTGTTGCTATTGCGTCATCTCCGTCATTATCCCAGTCGAAGAGTATGCAGCGGTCGTCACGGAAATAGAACTTAGACTTACCTTTTCCATACATGCTTTCTACTGTGACAAATCCTTTCTGTGCACCTTCTGGTACCACAAAAGTAACGGCACTCTTGGAAATGCTCTTGAAATCTGTAACATCTACGTTGCCTGGGAATGTGATTTTAAGATGAGCATTCTCGTAATCCAGCAGGTAGTCACCTTTCAGGGTTACGGTTTCGCCATCTTTTGCAAACTCATTGCTCAATGATGTTACCACCGGTTCTGGTACGAGCGTCTTGAAGTCATATTCAGTACACTCACCATCCTTGTTGTACATGTAGATCTTATTGGTAGGATTGTCAGTAAGAGTCTTTGGTACATCTACAATCAAGGTATGGTCTGTAATCATACTTGTATTCAAAATGGCTTGCTGGTCGTTGAAGAGCATTTTTGTTATACTTCTCAAGTTGTTACCGACCAGGCAGATACTTGTACCCATGTATGCTCCAGTTAACATGGAATCTTTCTTGGTTACATCGCACAGGCGAACGTAATCAATAGAAGGAGTTCCACCAGCTATTTCATATTTGTCAGGCTCATCCACACAACTTGTAATGCTGAGTCCTGTAAATGCTGTAGCTCCAAGAAGCATGACACTTAATATTTTATTATTTAGCTTCATAATTGTTCTGTTTTTGAGGTTTCTTATATTAATAAGTAAACTGAGAAATGTCAACATGCTGTGGTGCCTCCAGCAAATGAGGGTTCATGGTTGCATCTTCTGTAGGGAATGGGATGGTAAAACTGCTCACCTGAACGTTCTGATGCTTACCAGGATCATCATTGTATCTTACATCGCTGTTCAAGTTCCAAGGACCATCATAGCTACCCTTGTTGTACCATGTCTCATAGAGCGCATTCAGACCATAATACTCATTTCTCTTCTGTGCGTTCAACTCAGCAATTGTTGCATCAGGATCGAAGTAGAACCTGCGTACGTAATCATACCAGCGATCGCCCTCAAGTGCTAACTCCAATCTGCGTTCCTTCCATACATCTTCGAAACTGATAGATGTTGGGCGTTCGTATGTAGATACCGCACGGTTGCGAACTTTGTAGAATGCATCAATGGCAGATGCATCTGTTGTTGAGCCTGCATTGCCAATCTTGGCTTCTGCATAGATGAGATAAACATCTGCAAGACGTAACAGCTGAGTATAGTTACCATAAGCCATCACATCAAAGTCGCAGCCGATATACAAGTTATGGTCAGCTTTGTCACCAACAAGATGTTTTGCACATTGTGCTCCTGTTGGAGTCTGGAGTTCACCATTGCCTTGATGCTTCTCATAACCTTTATATACATGCTTCAAGAAGTCGAAACCACCGCAGTCTGTGTAGAAATAATCATATTTGTCACCAGCCATGATCATAGTTGCTTTACGGCGTATATCGGTGTTGTTTCTAGTCTGGCTTGCAGGATTGTCTCCGAAAGCTTCTATCAGGTCTACTGATGGACCAGCCCATCCTCCCCAGTTATTTCCGGTTTCGTCAAAACCTTTAATACTGAGGTCACTTTGAAGCGTGTTCTGACATGTCCAAGGGTCACGTGAGGCACGCCAGTGCCATGCGATGAGTGATTCAGGACCTTTGTATGCGCTGTAGAACATTGCTGGGAAATTGGCTGCAGGTTCCAAACTTCTGCCACTATTGTCTATAACATCCTTTGCATATTTGGCAGCGTTGTCAAGATCTTCCTGGTTGCGCTGGTGATTGGTGGTCTTGATATATGCCACACTTCCCTGCTCATAAGTTGTAGTTGCTGGATCAAAACCAGACTTAGTCAGGTAAACCTTGGCAAGCAAGCCTTCTGCGCTGTATTTGTCAATACGTCCAAGACCCGTAGGATCTTTCTCTGGTAACAGTTCTATGGCTTTTTTCAGGGTCATGATGATGTAATCGTATACATCCTCAATGTTGGCCTTATACTGGTCATTGTATGTACCGGCACCGATAATGTCTGTGTTGTTATGGATGATTGGCACTGCACCGAATGTACGTACAAGATAGAAGTATGCCATAGCTTTCCATGTCAGGCATTCTCCCATACATGCACTCTTAACGCTTGCGCTTGCGCTGGCACCTTTCAGTTTGTCATAAATGGTATTGGCGTAGGCATTGACTGTCCAAAGTGAATAAGACATATTTTTCAAGTCGGCATTGTTGGCAGATACACTACAATTCCAGTATTGGGTATTATCATCACCATACCAGTAATAGTTTCCTGACATTACTTCAGCAACTTTGAAGAAGCCTCTTTGGAAATCATACCATGGCATACTGTACAGAGAATTGGCACCTTGATAGCACTCTGTATCACCATTATAGAACGTGTCTGCATTGTAGTTGGAGTTGTCTGGCTGATCCAGAAAGTCCCCGCAAGAAGACAAACTGAGACCCAAGACGAATGCGCAAACGGCCGTTTTATATATATTGTATTTTTTCATAATTGTTTATTCTTTTGTTATTTAATTAGAAAGCAAGGTTGATACCGAAAGAATATACCGTTGGTGAAGGATAACGTCCGTTATCTACACCGAAGCTGTATCCCTGTGAATCGGATGTACTTGCACCTACTTCTGGGTCATAACCGTCGTAACCGGTAATAGTGAAGAGGTTCTGTATATTTGCATATACTCTCAAACTTTCAATATGAAGGTATCTTGCATACTTTTTAGGCAATGTATAACCTAAAGTAATATTCTTCATCCTCAAGTATGATCCATCTTCAACATATCTGTCACTGATTACGGTAGAGTTGCCTGCTGGGTCACCGATAGCAAGACGTGGAATGTTGGTTCCTGCGTTTACTACATAGATGTTGTCTACGTCATCATACCAGTTGTATACGGTATTGGCATTGTTGCCTTTATAACCATTACTGTAGTCCTTGTTCGGATCAATTGGAGCCAGTACGGCATGATTCTTGACACTTGCACTCTGGTTTACCCAAGCGTTGTTCATCCTGCTCATGCTGATATTCAGGTAGTTCATAACCTTGTTTCCTACCGAACCGCTGACGAACAATGTCAGGTCGAAGTCCTTATAACGGAATGTGTTGGTCCAACCAAATGTATATTTAGGCTGTGGATTACCGATGTAAGTCTTGTCGTAATCGTCGATAACTCCATCAGGCTTTCCGTCAGGACCTGAAATATCCTTAAACTTGATATCGCCTGGCCATACGGTTGTTCCCTTATTCAGGGCTCCTTCCTTGTAGCTCTTAGGCTTAGGAGAGTTTTTGATATCTTCAAAATCCTTGTATACGCCATCGGTCTGATATCCCCAGAATTGATAGAGAGGTTTGCCGATGTTACTTACACAGACAACGTCGTTCCACTGGCCATAGCCAATGATGTTGGCATTGGTTGTGCCGCTGAGACCTACCAGTTTGTTCTTGTTCCAAGAAATGTTGAACTCTGTATCCCAAGAGAAGTTCTTGGTGGTAATAGGATGTGCGTTTACTGCCAACTCGAAACCGGTGTTCTTGATCTTACCGTAGTTACCCCAAGGAGCGTTAAGACGTGACGAGAGATTACCTTGCGTTCCCATGTATGAAGCCAACTGTAATGGCATCAACATATCGTTGGAAACCTTGTTGTACCAGTCGAGAGTGAAACCAATCTTATCATTGAAGAGTCCAAGATCGAGACCGATATTGGTCTGTTCCTGAGTTTCCCACTTGATAGAAGTGTTTGGAATATTGGTAGGACGGTACGCAACGCTTGTTTGACCAACAAGGAACTTAGTTACCGTAGAACCCCATTTATAAGCACCAATATTAGCATTACCAGTCTGACCCCAGCCAATACGAATCTTACCATTGCTCAACCATTTACCTGCGATGCTCTTGATAAACTTCTCGTTAGAGAAACGCCAGCTTGCAGCGAAAGAATGGAATGATGCCCAACGGTTTTCTGGACCGAAGTTAGAACTTCCGTCACGACGGAATGTATATGTTGCTAAGTAACGGTCATCGTAGTTGTATGTCTCACGTGTAAAGAATGATGACATGGTTGTAACGCCGAATCCTGACTTGATGATAGGAGTGCTGGAACCCAAAGATGGCAAATGGATCATATTGTTTGGCAAATTAGAGTTTTCCTGATAGGTATAATCCCAGTCACTACGCCAAGCTTCCTGACCCAGCATGGCTGTGAAAGAATGCTTTTTGATACTTCCATTATAAGTAATGTAGTTTTTAAACTGCCAATACTTGCTTGTATTCTTCTGCCAACTTGCTTTGTTTGTATCCTGGTCCCAGTTTCCTAAGTGCATTGTAGGTGTGAATACCTCTGCATCACTCCATGACAAGTCGTAACCCAACTCTGTATGCCAGGTGAGGTTCTTTATAGGAGTAATGTCTGCAAAAATGTTACCGGTCAGCTTGTTGCGCTTCATTGTGATATCCTTGCTCAATGCCTGTGCAATAGGGTTTGGTGAAGACCAGCCGTCACGTACTACAGATGTATAGTTTCCGTCTACGTCATAGATTGCAATATCTGGAGGTGTAGTCAATGCGTATGTAATAACACCTTCTGTACCATCAGCATGGAGCAGGCGCTCCTTGGCTCTTGTGTATGTAGTATTCATACCTATCTTGAACCATTTCTTCAGTTGAGCGTCCAGATTGGCACGTACGTTCAAACGCTTGAAGTTAGAACCGATGATAGTACCATCCTGATCCATCATACCGCCACTAACATAGTACTTAACCTTTTCTGTACCACCTTGTGCAGCAACCTGATGCTGGTGCTGGAAAGCTGTGCGGAATACAGCGTCCTGCCAGTTGGTTCCTCGACCCAAGATAGATGGGTCTGAGAAATCAGGACGTGCCTGATCCTGTGAAATCCATCCGTTGTTTACAAAATCATTATAATATTCTGAGAATTCACGAAGATTCAGAATGTCAATACGCTTTCCCTGGTATTGCCATGCTGCCATGCCGTCGTATGTAAATTTTGCTTCTCCAATCTTACCCCGTTTGGTTGTGATAAGTACAACACCATTTGCACCCTGGGCACCATAGATGGCTGTAGCAGAAGCATCCTTCAGAATTTCCATACTGACGATATCGGCTGGGTTGATAGTTGACATTGGTGATACGGTAGAAACAGAACCGTTTCCTAAGGCATCTCCCAAACCTAATGAACCGCCGCTTGAACCGCCGCCCTGGAAGATGACACCATCAATGACATAAAGTGGTTCTGCACCGGCATTGATGGTTGACTGTCCGCGAACTCGGATTGAGGTAGAAGAACCTGGAGCACCTGAAGTCGCTACAGATGTAACACCGGCAACGCGACCTTGGAAACTCTGGTCTAAGTTTGTGATAATAGAACCTTTGATTTGGTCTTCTCCCATGGAAACAGAAGCTCCTGAGATGTCGCTCTTCTTCATGGTACCATAACCTACAACTACCACCTCGTCAAGACTGTTGTTGTCTTCTACCAAAGTGATGTCGTACTTGCTTTGGCCTCCTACTTTGAAAGTTTTGGTAACATAGCCTACGTAAGTTACCTCTACAGTCTGTCCGGCACCTACATTCAGTGTGTAGTTACCATCAAAGTCTGTCACTGCGGCATTTTTTGTGCCTTTCACTTTTACTGTTGCACCGATGATAGGACCCATTGCATCGGATACGTTACCAGTAATCTTCTTGGTCTGTTGCACAGCCTGATTCGTTGTAATCTGAGCTGCAAAAGTTTGCTGAGGGGAGATGCCGAGAAGACTCAGGGCAGCTACGCTAGCAAGCAACTTTTCTCTACTTTTAAAGTTCATACAATTTTTGTTAGTTGGTTAAAACAGTTTGGCTCTTTCGCTTATACCATTGGTACGGGAAAGAATCCAAAACGGATTATTGCTCTCTGATAGTTTCTTCGTCATCTTGCCTGATGGGAAGAAAGGGCTAGAGGCTAGCTCTAGGTTGCATTTACTTTTTCCATTGTTGTGATTATATTTATTTGTTTTTATATTGTTTATTCTAAACCTTTAGGCTGTTTTGTAAATCTGCTGCAAAGATACTGCTTTTTAGCAAAATAGCTTGTACATATTTTGCCGATTACTAATACTTTTCTGCTTAATTGCAAATAAGATGTAATATTTATCATATTTATTAAAGATTAAGTGTTACTGTTACATTTTATTTACTTCGTGGTTGATTTATGTTGATTATTCTATTATATGTCTATTATATATAAGGTACGCGTACATTATTTATTATATGAATTGTCATAACCTTTTGTGCTTTGTTAATTGATCTTTGGTTGTTTTCGGTTAATTCTTGAGTTAAATAGAGTGTGTATTTTGTTGTTTTCTTTGCTTTTTCTGACTTGATGTGCGTCAATTCTTATTTCTGCTTTCAAATATTTTCGAATATTTTTCTGCCTTTGCAACAAAGTATGTTTATTCAGCAAAATAATACACGGATATATCGGAAATTATGCCTAACTTTGCAACCGTAAAACAGAATGTTTAACTAACAAGATTACCAACGACAATATGAATCATAGAATTGCAAATGTTTTTAGGTTAATAATTATAGGTGTTCTGATGAGTGTGCTGGGGTCTTCAAGTCTCAGCGCACAAATCAGAGGAAACAACATCGTTGTAACGGTAACCCCTGACCATCAGGACTGGAATTACCGGGTAGGCGAGAAGGCTAACTTCACGGTGAATGTAAGAAAGAGCGGTACGCTACTCAATCAGGTGAAGGTTGATTACGAAGCCGGACCGGCGATGTTTCCGGAGGTGAAGAAAAGTACCACTCTCAAGGACGGAACCATGAAATGGTGCGGCAGTCTGAACAGACCGGGCTTCTATCGCCTGAAGGTTATCGCTCATGTAGACGGCAAGGATTACGAAGGACTTTGCACGGCAGGTTTCTCTCCAGAGAAGATCCAGCCTTTCGCACAGGAACCTAAGGATTTTGATGCTTTCTGGAAGAAGGCACTGGATGAGGCTAGACAGAATGACCTCAATCCTACCAAGGTGCTTCTGCCTGAGCGTTGTACCAAGGATAAGAATGTATATGAAATCAGCTATAACAACAATCGCTGGGGCTCTAAGATGTATGGCATCCTGAGTGTGCCGGTCAAGGAGGGTAAGTATCCTGCTTTGCTCCGTGTACCTGGTGCGGGTGTACGCCCTTATGCCGGCGATACTTATACGGCTCCTGCAGAATGCATCGTACTGGAAATCGGTATTCACGGTGTTCCTGTTACCATGCAGCAGAAAATTTATGATGATCTTGCCAATGGCGAGCTGAAAGGTTACTGGGATACCAATCTCGAGAATCCTTATCGCAATGCTTACAGACGGGTAGTAACCGGTGCTGTTCGTGGCGTGGATTATATCGCTTCGCTTCCTGAGTGGAACGGAAAGACTATCGGCGTAACGGGTTCATCACAGGGTGGATTCCTTTCCATCGCTGTAGCAGCTCTCGATAAGCGCATCACTTTCCTGGCTCCTGTTCATGATGCCATGTGTGATTATGAAGCTGAAATTCACGGAGTTGCAGGCGGATGGCCTCACTACTTCTATAAGGAAGACAAGGCACAGGGGGCTGCATGGAAAGAGCAGAAACTTACGGATTTGGAAAAGGCAAGACTCGAAGGTGCACGCTATTATGATGGCGTCAACTTCGCCCGTCGCATCACCGTTCCTGGCTGGTACAGTTTCGGTTATAATGATGAGGTGGTTCCGCCAACATCATCTTACGGCCTTTATAATTCGGTAAAAGCGCCTAAGACATTGAGTCTGTACCAGATGACAGGTCATTACTGGTATCAGGAGCAGTGGGATGAATGGCAGGCTTGGATAATTCAGCAATTAAAGAAATAGATATATGATAGGAAAAAGAATTTTGATTGGTGCAGCTTGCCTCATGGCGATGCAAGGAACAATGGCACAGGTTGATGGCGTTACGGGCGCATCAGTCCAGACTGCCAATACTTCCTGCTGCAAGGGTAAAAAGCAATGTTGCAATACTCCGGCAGAGCAACTGAAGGCAAGACTGCAGAAATTACTGAATAAGGGTATCATGCTCGGACATCAGGATGATCCGGTGTATGGCACTACTTGGAAATGGGATGAAGGAAAGAGCGATGTACTCCTCACTACAGGTGATTATCCTGCTGTGATGGGTTTCGATCTTGGAAAAATAGAGTTGGACAGCAAAGAAAATCTCGATGGCGTCTCTTTCGATCGGATGCGAAAAGAGATTATTGCCCAAAATGAGAGAGGAGGCATCGTTACTTTGAGCTGGCACCCTTGGAATCCGGTAACAGGCGAGAATGCCTGGGATCCGAAAGGTGATGCTGTAGCTGCTGTCCTGGATGGTGGCGCCCAGCAACAGAAGTTTGATGGCTGGCTCAAGAAGGTTTCCGATTTCATCCTTTCTTTGAAGACAAACGATGGTAAACTGGTTCCTGTCATCTTCCGACCATGGCATGAAATGAATGGCGGATGGTTCTGGTGGGGAGCTAGCAGTTGCACACCTGCACAATATAACCAATTATACGTAAAAACCCTAAATATACTTACTAAAGCAGGGTGCAATAACATCGTTTGGGCTTGGTCACCAAATCTCAGCGACGAGAAGACGGTAGAAAAATTCCTGGAGCGATTCCCGGGCGAGAAGTATGTGGATATGCTGGGTGTTGACGTCTACGAGTTCGACAACAGCGATGCCATCTATCAGCAGAACCTTGCAGCCACGCTCGATGTGCTGATGGAGGCGGCCAAGAAGGTTGGCAAGATTCCTGCCCTCACCGAAACGGGTTGCAGGGGTATCGCCAGCAAGAAGGATTGGTTTACCCAAACCCTTTGGCCTGTACTTCAGAAGTATCAGTTGAGTTATGTACTCTTCTGGCGTAATGCCTGGGATAAACCTCAGGAGGAAGCCTATCTTCCTGGAGTAGGCGATGGAGCCATCGTCGAGGACTTCAAGAAGTTCAAGAAGGAAAAGAAAGTTCTCTTTGCAAAAGAGGTTTTAAAGGTTAAATAAATGTTGAATGTTGAATGTTGAATTGGCATTAGTTCAATGTGCATTTTATACTCAACATTCAACACTCAACATTAATATAAAATAAAATATGACTACATTTCAAGACAAAGTGAAAGCACTCCGCGCTCATCATGAGAAATTGCTGAGCCGTAAGAATGAACCGGTAGAGTGGGGAAATGGTATCTATGAAAAGTATAAGAACCCAATCCTTACAGCAGAACATACTCCATTAGAGTGGCGTTATGACTTCGATGAGAAGAGCAACCCTTATCTGATGCAGCGCATCATGATGAATGCTACCCTCAATTCGGGTGCCATCAAGTGGAATGGTAAGTATCTCCTCGTTGTTCGTGTTGAGGGTGCTGACCGCAAGAGTTTCTTTGCCGTAGCAGAGAGTCCTAATGGTGTTGACAACTTCCGTTTCTGGGATGAGCCTATCACCATGCCTGAGGATGTAGTTCCTGCTACCAACATCTATGATATGCGACTCACCGCTCATGAGGATGGCTACATCTATGGCGTATTCTGTGCAGAGCGTCATGATGATGATCAGCCTGGCGACCTCAGTGCTGCTACTGCTACTGCAGCCATCGCCCGTACCAAGGACCTGGTAAACTGGGAGCGTCTTCCTGATTTGAAGACCAAGAGCCAGCAGCGCAATGTGGTTCTCCATCCGGAGTTCGTTGATGGCAAGTATGCTTTCTATACCCGTCCACAGGATGGTTTCATCGATACAGGTTCTGGTGGTGGTATCGGTTGGGCTCTTGTTGATGACATCACTCATGCTGAAATCAAGGAAGAGAAGATCATCAATGCCCGTCACTATCATACCATTCAGGAGGTGAAGAACGGCGAGGGTCCTCATCCTATTAAGACTGATAAGGGCTGGTTGCATCTGGCTCACGGTGTCCGTGGCTGTGCCAGCGGTCTCCGCTATGTGCTCTATATGTACATGACTTCTCTTGAGGATCCTACAAAGGTGATTGCAGAACCTGGTGGATATCTCCTCGTACCGGAAGGTCCTGAGTATATCGGTGATGTAATGAATGTAGTCTTTGCCAATGGTTGGATTGCAGATGAGGATGGCAAGGTATTCATCTACTATGCTTCTTCTGATACCCGCATGCATGTGGCAACTTCTACCATCGACCGATTGGTAGACTACTGCATGAATACACCAAAGGATGATTATCGCACTCAGTTCTCTGTAGAGAAGATCAAGGCTTTGGTAGCAAAAAACAAACAGACTTTAAGTAAATAAGTTTCAGGTATTAAGATTGTAGGGATTCGTACTCCTCATCCGTATTATTGAATATGGATAAGGGGCGAATCCCTTTTTTAGTAACATTCAACATTCAACACTCAACACTTAACATTTAACATTAAAAATAAAAACAATGGCTCGTTTAAAAGAAAAAATAGCTTATGCATTGGGTGATGCCGCTGCGGGTGGTATTGTATGGAAGGTGATGTCTATCGCTTTTCCTCTGTTTTTTACAAATGTCTTCGGACTCTCGTTTGCGGATGCGGCAGTACTGATGCTTGTAGCCCGCATGTTCGATGTGGTTACTGACCCGCTGATGGGTACTCTTGCCGACCGTACCCAGAGCCGTTTCGGTACCTACCGTCCTTGGCTCATCTATGGTGCCATTCCTTTCGGATTGATATTCGCCCTCTTGCTCTATACACCAGACTTCGGTCCTGTGGGCAAGCGAATCTATGCTTACGCCCTCTATCTGCTGATGATGGCGGTATATACTATGGTGAATGTGCCTTACGGCTCATTGCTCGGTGTGATGACCGAGGATGATGATGAGAAGAACCAGTTCTCTTCTTTCCGTATGGTGGGTGCTTATGCCATGGGATTCGTCACCCTGCTTTCTTTCCCTTATCTCCAGAAGATGGTAGGTGGAACAGCCGCACATCAGTATGCTGTCATTGGTGCCGTGCTCGGTATTATTGCAGCGGTGATGACATTGGCTTGCGGACTCCTTACCAAGGAACGTCTGAAGCCGAAGCGCGCTGAGAAGTTCTCTTTCCAGCAGTTTGCCGACCTCGTTCACAACAAGGCTTGGCTCTATATGACAGCCATTGCTGTGTGTACCAATTTCTTCAACGGATTCCGCTATGCCGTTGCTGGCTATATGTTTGATTACTGTCTGCATGGCAATGTAACCATCGAGGGACTGATTATCAACTATACCGTTTTCATGGCATTCGGTGAAGTAACCTGTATGATTTTCGGTGGTGTATCTCCTTGGTTCACCCGTCTGGTAGGCAGCAAGCGCATGGCATTCTTCTGGGCTGCAGCACTCTGTCTGGTTCTCTCGGTTGTCTTCTTCTTCATCCCGATGGATCCGTCGTATATCTGGGTGATGATAGCCATCGTTATCCTTACCTCTATGGGTATCGGTATCTATTCGCCATTGATGTGGTCTATGTATGCCGATGTAGCCGACTACCATACCGAGCATTTCGGAACATCAGCTACGGGTCTTATCTTCTCTTCCGGTACGATGAGCCAGAAGTTTGGTACAGCCATTTCTGGTTCTCTCATCGCCCTCTTCCTGGGCTGGGCAGGTGCCAACATGATAACAGATAAGATGGGTAATACGATGATTGACCCAGCCAGTGTCACCGACTCTGTGCTTACGATGGTATGGTCATTGTTCTCACTCTTCCCAGCCGTCATCGCCTTCCTGCTGATGGTGCTTGCCTGGAAGTTCCCTATCCGCAAATAATTGTTTTAACATAACTAATAATCACTATAAAGAATGGAAAAATGGAAAATCTTAAAGAAACGATGCGGGATGTACTGGAGAACAACATCCTCAGCTATTGGCTAACGAAAGTGAAAGATGAAGAAAACGGTGGCTTTTACGGACGTGTAGACGGTAACGACCAGGTACATCCTGAAGCCGAGAAGGGAGCAGTGATGAATGCCCGTATCCTCTGGGCGTTTTCTGCAGCCTATCGTGTCTTGAAGAAGCCGGAGTATCTTGAGGCTGCCACCCGTGCCAAGGATTATGTGCGCGATTATTTCCTCGACAGGGAATATGGTGGCATCTACTGGAGTGTTGACTATCAGGGTAATCCGCTCGATACCAAGAAGCAGACTTACGCCATCGGCTTTGCCATCTATGGTTTCTCGGAGTATGCCCGTGCAACAGGTGACAAGGAGGCGTTGGATATCGCCATCTCCCTGTATCATGACATAGAGAAGCATGCCTTTGATGCCGAGAACAACGGATATATCGAGGCATTGACCCGTGAGTGGAATCCGATTGCAGACATGCGTCTCTCTGATAAGGATGAGAATGGTTCCCGTACGATGAATACCCATCTGCATATCATCGAGCCATATACCAATCTTTATCGTGTATGGAAGACTCCGGAACTGGAGAAGAGCATCCGCAATCTGCTCGATATCTTCACCGATAAGCTTCTGAACAAGGAGACTTATCATCTCGACCTCTTCTTCAATGACGAGTGGGAGGGCAAGCGCAACATCGAGAGCTATGGTCATGATATTGAGGCGTCCTGGCTGCTCCACGAAACCGCGCTGGTTTTAGACGATAAGATATTGCTGCATAAGATAGAGCGCATCATCCGTCGTATAGCCGATGCAGCAGATGAAGGCTTACGTCCGGATGGCAGTATGGTTTATGAGCATTGGAAAGATGGAGATAAGTATGATCTTCAGCGCCAGTGGTGGGTGCAGTGCGAGAACATCATCGGACATATCGACCTCTATCAGTATTTCCGTACCGAAGAGAATCTTCTGGTTGCCATCTCCTGCTGGAACTATGTAGCCAAGCATCTGCTGGATAACAAGAACGGTGAGTGGCACTGGGCTATCCTGGAAGATGGTACGGTGAACAAGGAGGATGATAAGGCGGGTTTCTGGAAATGTCCTTACCACAACTCCCGCATGTGTCTCGAACTCATCGAACGTGACTATTAACATACAGATTCCCTGCAAGGCAGGAATAGAATACAAAAATCCAAGCAAATCATATATTTGCTTGGATTTTTTTGTTTATCCCGATTTTTTATTGTACTTTTGCAGCCAATGTAGAATTGAGGGTGGTATCGCATCAAAAATTCAACATTCAACATTCAACATTAAACATTAAAAATAAATGTATATAGCAATAGCAGGAAATATCGGTAGTGGAAAGACAACACTCACCAAGATGCTTTCTAAACATTATGGATGGAAACAGTACTTGGAGCCCGTGGCTGAAAACCCCTATATCGATGACTATTACAAGGATATCTCGCGATGGGCACTCAATATGGAGGTATTCTATCTGAAGCAGAGATTCAAGAATCTGTTAGAGATCCAGCACAGTAAAGAGACGGTCATCCAGGACCGCACCATCTTTGAAGGTGTCTATGTCTTTGCGGCTAATAATCGGAAGATGGGCAACATGGACCAGCGCGACTACGAGACTTATATGGAGCTCTTCGAGTCGATGATGGAAGTGGTAGAGATGCCTGAACTGATGATTTATCTCCGTTCTTCAGTTCCTCACCTTGTGAAGAATATCCAGAAGCGCGGTCGTGATTATGAGCAGAAGATGCCGCTGGATTATCTGGAAGGTATCAACAATCTTTACGAAGATTTCATCATGAACAAGTATAAGGGCAAGGTGCTCATCGTAGAAGTTGATAATCTCGACTTCGAGCACAATCCCAAGCAATTTGGTGAAATCGTAGATAAGATAGATGCCAAGCTCTTCGGCCTCTTCTCTTAAAGGTAAAAAGGCTTTTAAAGGTTAAATAAATGTTGAATGTTAAATGTTGAATTGGCATTAGTCCAATGTGCATTTTATACTCAACATTCAGCATTCAACATTTAACATTTAACATTTAACATTTAACATTCAACATTTAACATTCAACATTTAACATTAAAATCAAAAGATGCATATAGCAATAGCAGGAAATATAGGTAGCGGCAAGACAACATTGACCAAGATGCTTGCCAAGAGATATGGCTGGAAAGCTAATTTCGAGCCGGTAGATAATAATCCATATCTGGCTGATTATTACAAGGATATGGAGCGTTGGTCGTTTAATCTTCAGATTTACTTTCTGAACAAGCGATTCCATGATGTTGTGGAGATTTCACGTTCAGAGCAGACCATCGTACAGGACAGAACCATCTTTGAGGATGCGCGTATCTTTGCACCTAATCTTCATGATATCGGTATGATGAGCGACAGGGATTTCAAGAACTATACTGACCTCTTCGATCTGATGATCAGTCTGGTGAAACTCCCTGACCTGATGATATATATCAAGAGCAGCATTCCTACGCTCGTGAAGCATATCGAGAAGCGTGGCCGCGATTTCGAGAAGAGCATCCGCATCGATTATCTCCAGGGTTTGAACAAGCGTTATGAGGATTGGATCAAGGATTATAAAGGTCGCCTCATCATCATTGATGGTGATAATCTGGAGTTCGGAGAGAATCCGGAAGACTTCCGAAAGGTTACTGACCTGATAGATGCTGAGCTCTTCGGCCTGTTTGCTGAAAAAGGAGTTTAAAGGGCTTTTAAAGGTAAAAAAGTAAAAAGCGCAACCCCGCTAGGCGTCAAAGGAGGAACGCCTGGCGGAGTTGCGTTTTATGGTTGTACAGCTAAAAGGTATATGGTTGTACAACTAAAAGGTTTATGGTTGTACAACTAAAGGGTTTATAGTTGTACGATTAAAAGGTGTTGTCACTAGGCTCGGCAGACCTGCTGACTGCAGTCGGCAGAGCTGCTGACTAGGCTCAGCAGGTCTTCTGAGCCTAGTGGCAACCTTCGAGAAGCAGTCTCCTTCAACTCGAGAAGCAGACTCCTAAAACTAAAAGAGACGTCTCTTTTAACCCAAAGAAACGTCTTCTTTCGCTTATTCAATCATATCCTTTCGCTTATTCAAACATCTGAATACGTTTATTCAATCATTATCTTCTGCTTATTCAAACATCTGAATTCTCCAGCAGAACTATCTTCTTCCCCCGGAAGAGCCGGATGCTTTGTAGAACTAACCTTTCTGGCGGGAGATCAAGATGCTGCCTTGGGCTGAAGTCTTATCTACTTGCTGGCCATTGAGATTATAGATAATCTCTTTCTCATCCTTTTTATGAAGGGTAGGAGAGACGATGAAAGTTGTGCCGGAAACAATGTCGAAGCGGATGAATTTTTTGGTAAAAATTCCTACTGTTCTGTTCCTTTTTGCTACAAAATACGCTCGTTTTAGCTGTTTCCGAACCTTCGTTAATACTGTCTGTTAACTGATGAAATCAAGCTGTTTTTTGTATTTTTTCACTTTGAACGCAAATTAAACCATAAAAAAATGTGCTCTTTCAGAAAAAAGTGTTACCTTTGCAACCGCTTAGAAGCATTTATATAAAATAACGTTATAACAAATTTATGAACTTTACACTATTTATCACCGTTTTGCTGACGGCTGTAACCTTGGTGG
>CAVHWE010000014.1:0-23770 GCA_963639495.1 bacterium
TTCGTATGCTCTACGAGGTATGTATGTGTTCTGAAGAATGCTTCTTCCATGAGTTTATATCGTTTCTAATTGTTTTTACGATGCAAAGGTAATTAAATATTTCTAATTTGCAAACTCTAGATAGCAAAAAGTAACTTTTTTTTCATTATTTAGCACTTGTCTAAGTAAAAATGGGGATTTTCTGCCCTTTTTTGCGCTTTTCTTTATATCTTTGCACCATGAAGTTACATATTTTCAATCCAGAACATGATTTGGCTTTGGCTGCAAATCTGAAACAGTTCACCGCGCCTCATGCGGGTAGACAACTTAGAAGTGATCTTGCTTTCATTCCGGCTCTTTGGGCGGAAGAGGGCGACCTCGTACTTGTGGATGATATTGATTTTGCGAAGAACAGGGTGCGCCATTTTGGGGCTGAACTGAACAGCAAGGTTGAGTTCATCACCAAGCCTCAGCTGAAGCATCTGCTCAAGACTGAATTTCTGGACAGTGTTCATCCCTGGGGATGGAACCTGTCGCTGAAAGGTGAGTTGGAGCGTTTGGGAATGCCGGAGATTATGTTGCCGACTGATGCTGTATTGAATAAGGTACGCGAGGTGAGCAGCAGGCAATGGGCTGCCCTTCATCTGCAGCGTGGCGTGGAATATGTTACTGAAACGGCCCGTGTCAAAGAACTCATTCTCCAGCACGGCAAAGCTGTTGTCAAGGCTCCCTGGAGCAGTAGCGGGAGGGGTGTGAAATATGTGAGTGCTGAGGACTTCAGAACTGCCGGAGATTATCCTACCTTCGAAAGATGGGTGGCAAACATGATTTATCATCAGGGCGGCGTAACCGTAGAACCCCTATATAATAAGGTGAGAGATTTCGCCATGGAGTTTGAAATGAAAGATGGCAAGGCGCTCTATCGCGGTCTTTCGCTCTTCGATACGATCAAGAATGCGTATTCGGGCAATGTGCTCTGCTCTGAAGATGATAAGGTGGAAATGATGAAACCGCTCATTAGCGAGGCGCAGCTTGCCGGAATCAGACAGCGCATCATCGAGGTAATGGAGCCGGCGCTGAAGGATATTTACAGTGGTCCGTTCGGCGTAGACATGATGATCTGCACGAAAGGGGAGAAGGATGAGTTTTGCGAGGCTGTGCTGAATCAGGAAGGTGAGGACGTAAACAGATTCGGACTGGGCGTGGTTCCTTGCATCGAAATCAATCTGCGCAGAACGATGGGTCATGTGGCAATAGATCTATACGAACATCTTGTGGCTAATTCGAGCGATGAGATGAAGACCAACAGGACGAACATCATGCGCGTGGAATATGATGGAAACAGATATCATCTCAGAATAAAGCCTGGCAGACCTTCGGAAGAGGCACCGCTGCATTGATTTTTTTTGTAAAGAACATAGATGTTTTTTGTTAAGAAATAGTAAAATCGGCTTTCCCCGTGCAAGGATTAGCCGATTTTTCATTTTATCTTCAGAACTCACGATTCAGATTCCGATTCGGGAACTGCCTTTTAAAGAGGAACTGTCCCTTTGGGTTCAGGAGCGTAGAGTCATTAAAATGAACTAATAAATTAGAGAAATATGAATAAAAAAGTATTTAGTGCAGCTATTTTAGCTTCAGCTGTAATGGCTATGACTTCTTGCAGCACTAGCAAGAATGCACAGAATGAGAACGCAACAAAGGCTGAGAAGATAACGGAGGTAGAGGCTGCCCGTCCGTCAGCAGATGAGGAAATGGACGAGAGTTATCTTGTCCTCTCAGAGGCTCAGCAGAACATCGTGAAGAAGAATAATGATTTCGCTTTCAGACTCTATCAGCAGATTAGCGGCATGGATTCTGAGGTGGTTTCGCCAATGAGCATCGCCTATCTGATGGGAATGCTTGCAAATGGTGCCGACGGCAAGACTCAGCAGGAGATTCTGAAGGCAATCGGTTGCGAGGGCGTGAGCGTGAAGGAACTCAACGACTGTTATAAGGCGCTGATGCTTTCGGCTGGCAAGCTCGACAAGCAGACAACCGTAAACATTGCCAACTTTATCGCTATCAACAAGAATTTCACATTGAACAGCGATTTCGCTCACACCGTGGCCGATTCTTATCAGGCTGGCGTTGAGAGCATGGACTTTACCTCTCCTAAATCTGCCACTCGCATTAATGACTGGTGCAAGAAGCAGACTAAAGGCATGATTCCTAGCATCATCGACCAGGTAGACCCAGCAGCCGTTTCTTACCTTCTGAATGCTATTTATTTTAATGGAATCTGGCAGGAGAAGTTTGATGCGAAGAATACCCGCCTCGAGAACTTCAGCGGTTACACCCGCGATATTAAGAAGGTGAACATGATGCACCTGAACAAGAAGTTTGCTTATACAGAAAACGATATGTTGCAGGCTGTAGAGTTGCCTTACGGAAATGGAAGTTATCAGATGACCGTTCTTCTTCCTAAGGCTGGCAAGAGCATCAGCGAGGTGATGAAGGAGATGAATGCAGATAAACTCCAGAAGTTGAGTAATGATATGGACCGTTGTCAGGTGGATTTGAAATTCCCTAAGTTCACTACCGAGATGGACCTGTCGCTCAACCAGATTATCAGTAAATTGGGCGCTCCTAGCATCTTCCAGCCAGGCACGGCAGATTTCAGCCGTTTTGCCAATGGCAGTTTCTACGTATCGAAGATGTTGCAGAAGGCAAAGATTGAGGTAAGCGAGCGTGGAACCAAGGCTGCTGCCGTAACAGCTGCTGTGATGTTGACCTCACTGGGTCCTCACGAGATGAAGCGTGTAGAATTCCATGCCAACCGCCCATTCATTTATTTTATTACAGAACGTAACAGTGGCGCCATTCTCTTCATGGGTCAGTTCATGGGAGAATAATAACAGAGAATTTGCAGGTTCTTAAAATTAGAAAAAGCGAAAGCCAAGTCCGTAATCCGGAATCTGGCTTTCGCTTTTTTCTATCTTGTTTTATTCGCTTGCTTGCTCCTGAAACTTTTCTATGAATTCCTCTTCTGTAATAATCGGAATATTGAGCTCATGGGCTTTCTTGTTCTTTGAACTCTGCGAAGCAGCATCGTTGTTAATCAGGAAGTTAGTGCTCTTGCTTACACTTCCCGTAACCTTGCCGCCCTGGCTTTCAATGTAAGCCTTCAGCTCGTTGCGGTTCTTGTAATGATGCACGTCTCCCGTTACGACGAAAGTCAGCCCCTGGCATTTGTTTCCCATTTCTACAGGCTCCTGTTCCTCGATAATCAGCTCGGACAGCAGATGCTGCACATGCTGGAAATGAATATCGTCCTTGAACCATGCGATAAACTTGGCACTCTTTTCAGGTCCAATACCATCGATGTTTGCAAACTCATCATCGAACATGCTCAGGCGTGCCGTTTCTATCAGTTCCTTCACCTTGTAACGGCTGAGCAGTTTTTTTGCCACATCGCCGCCGCAGAGCGGAATATTCAAGGCGTAGAGCAGATGGCGGCCGTCAGTATGGCGGCTTTTCTCTATACTCTCCAGAAGGTTGCTTACGCTCTTCTTTCCGAATCCCTCGAAACAGGAAATCTCGAACGCATAATTCTTCAGTTTGTAGAAATCAGCATATTCTTTGATAAAACCGTGATTGATGAATTTCCAGACAGTCTGTTCAGAGATTCCATCAATATTGATTCCTTCCTTGCTGACGAAACGGGCAAATTTCTTGAGCTGTTTGGCTGGGCAGGCTGCATTGGTGCAATGGAGCGTCTTGGTGCCACTCTCGCTCTCGCGCACTACGGCTGGCGCATGGCAGACCGGACATTCGTTTGGAATGACAAAGGTTCCCACCACATCGGTAATATTGATTACCTTCGGGATAATCTTGTTGGCCTTGATTACCTGCAGTCTGGTTCCCTTGTCGCCAATGCCCAGACGCTCGCATTCGCTTACATTGCAGAGTGAGGCGCGCTGCACGGTGGTTCCTTCCAGTTCTACCGGTTTGAAAACAGCTACAGGCGTGATGGTGCTGGCTGCGCACGACCATTCTATGTGGTCGAGTTCGGTTTCAGCATGCTCGTCTTGCCATTTAAAGGCAAAACCTGCTCTCGTAGCGTGGTGGCCTGTAACCGAACCGGTAGCTGCATAAACCGTATCATCGTAGCAAATCACCAATCCGTCTACCGGGAAAGGATTCTTCTTACTTGTTACCTTCTCCGTAAACTTATCTATTTCCTGCTGGATGTTTTCAGCCGTAGGGTGGTCAATGCGCTCACGTTCTACAGGATTCATTCCCAGGTCTTTCAGCATCTGCATGCGTTCTCCCCATGAGGTAAGTTCCTGCTCAGTATAAACCAGAGTGAACGGAATCCACTGGATGTGGCGCTGTTTCACCTCTTCAATATCCTTCAGTGTGAGTGAGCCGGAAGCGAGGTTTCGCGGATTGGCGTAATCGCCTTCGCTTTCGATGATGAACTGTTCGAAATCAGCATACGAAATCACGGCTTCTCCTCTTACCACAAGATGTCCTTTCTCTGAAATGGTAGCAGGAATGCCTGAAATGGCTGGAGCCAAGTGGGTAATGTTGGTGCCGATGTGTCCGTTACCGCGGGTAACGATTTTAGTGAGTTTTCCGCCATCATAGGTTACTACGAGGGTAAGTCCGTCCAGTTTCCATGAAATCCAGATAGGGCGGTCTTCTGCCCATTTTACAAGATCACTTACCTGTTTGGTCTTTGCCAGAGAGAGAGCGGCAAATTCGTGCTCCTCTTTCTTTCCTACGATAGAGTCTTCTGACACGCGATTAGTAGGGGAGTCAGGCAGAATTTCGCCTGTTTCCTCTTCCAATCTCTTGAGCTGGTCGAAAAGAGCGTCCCATTCATAGTCGGTCATGAGCTCGCCTTTTCCGTTATAATAACTATCCGAAGCCTGGTTGAGTCTGTCAACCAAGCTCTTCATCTGCAATAGTTTTTCTTCCATGATGAATGTTTGAGGGTATTAATCAAAATGTTGTGTTTTTCGATGGTCAGAAAATTATTCCTCAGGCTCCATGGCAATGGAGAGTTTCTCGAAGGCGAAACGCTGTCCTCTGTTTCCTCCATAGTTTACACGTCCGCAGATGCAGAAACCCATCGAAGACAGAAGGTTGATCATCGGCGTATTATCATAGTTTGTGTCAACCTTGATGCTAGGTATTTTTTCTACCTCGCACATGCTGTTCACCTTACTGATGAAAATACGCGCTAAACCTTCACGCTGGAAACTAGGCAACGTGGCAAAGCGATGTATTACATAATAATCGCCATCAGTAATCCAATTGCCCACTAATTTCTTATATTTGGGTTCACCATTCAATATGACTGCTCCATAGACAACTACCTCTTCGTTTACTGTCAGAACGAAGGCGTTGCCATTTTCTATGTCTTTTCTGATGTCTTTTTCTGATGGATATTCCTCAGTCCATTGGTGACGTCCCGATTCTATCATACTTTGGCGAGCCTGGTCGATGACTTTCCAGCAAGCAGCAAAGTCCTTAATATACGCCTGTCTGAAGTTTGTCTTCATATTAATTACGCTTTTATTATTCGGCTGCAAAATTAACAAAAAAAAACGAATTAAACTAAAAAACGGAGGAAAAACTTCACTTTTTTGTTAGTTTTCCTCCGTTTTTCTTGTTTTCTGCTCATTTTGAGCTGTTTTTCCTTTGCTTTTTGCAAGGAAGCCAGGTGAATAAGATTCTACGCCAAGCACTTGTCGAGCTCAGCAATGATAGCATCTTTCTGTTCCTTGATATGCTGACCGATGAATACGATTTTTATCATGCGGTCGCCCAATTCCTGATCCCATTCCTTCTGCAGCTGTGGGTTGTTCATCAAGACCTGGGCGAGTTCGTCTTTCGGCATGGTAGCCAACCATTGGCCAGCCTGCTTTACAGTCTTCTGCTTGCCAGCCTGTTCGAACACGTAGCACATATCGCGCTCATCATCGAAATAGCAGATTCCCTTGGCGCGAACCACGTCTCTAGGCCATTTTCTTGCTACGAAATCATCGAAGAGGCCCAGGTCGAAAGGTTTGCGGCGGTAGTAGACAAATGTACCGATTCCGTATTCCTCAACTTCTCCGCCTTCATGATCATGGTCATGATCGTGGTGATGATGATGGTGATGATGCTCATGCTCATCGTGGTCGTGGTCATGCTCATCGTGGTCATGATGATGATGCTCATGTTCGTCTTCCTCGTCATGATGGTGATGATGTTCATGTGCTTCTTCTTTATCATCTTCTTCATGCTCTTCGTTTCTTTCTGATTCAATCTCCTGAATCCAGCCGGCCGAAGTGGCTACGGTTTCCCAATCAAACTTCTTGGTGTTGACGATCAGATTCAAGTCAACGTCACCATAGTTGCATTCAAAGATTTCTGCCTTAGGCTGGATGGCGCGGATAATCTGCTTCAGGTGCTCCAGTTCCTTAGGTTCAACCTCTGCAGCCTTGTTCAGGAGAATGATGTTGCAGAACTCAATCTGCTGGATGACGAGCGAAGCCAAATCTTCCTCATCCATATTCTTCTTCATCAGGTCGCTGCCGTTGGAGAATTCATCCTTCATGCGCAAAGCATCTACTACGGTAACGATGCTGTCAAGGCGCAGAATGCCATTCTCGATGTACTGAGGACCGAGGGATGGGATAGAACAGATGGTCTGTGCAATAGGAGCAGGCTCGCAGATTCCGGAAGCCTCGATGACAATGTAATCGAAACGCTTCATGTCTACGATTTCCTTGAGCTGTTCTACCAGGTCCATCTTCAATGTGCAGCAGATGCAACCATTCTGGAGAGAAACGAGCGAATCATCTTTCTGACCTACTACGCCACCTTTTTCTATCAGGGCTGCATCAATATTGACTTCACCAATATCGTTGACGATGACGGCAAACTTAATACCTTTTTCGTTAGCTAAAATCTTGTTGAGAAGGGTTGTCTTTCCACTACCCAGGTAGCCTGTCAAGAGCAATACAGGCACTTCCTTCTTTGCATTCATATTAAAATATTTTAATGTTATACTTCTTAAACCCAGTCTGCTGATAATGCTGCTTTCTCGGGCAGCTGTCATCTGGCAGTCTGACGGTTTTGCGAAACTGCAAAGATTGTGCCACACCTTATTTTTTTGCCATCTTTTTTTCGTACACCCCTTTTTTGTCAGTTATCTTGTGTTATTTTTAGGTTATATTTCATGTTTTTCTCATTTTTCTTTGGTGGTTTCAACTAGAAATAGTATATTTGCAGAGAAAATGTGTTTTAAACAGCACATAAACTTAATGAATAAACATATTTTATATACATAAGTAAGTTAAGATGAAAAAGTTTAAGGTTTTAGTTTTGACGGTTGTGGCAGTCCTTGCGCTGTCATCTTGCGGCACTACTCAGACGGTGCCTCTGACCGGTCGCACTCATCGCATCTCTGTATCCGATGAGCAGGTTCTCAGTCTGTCTAATCAGGAATACACAAAGTACATGGCTTCTGCCAAGAAGTCGACCAATGCAGCCAATACGGCGATGGTTCAGCGGGTAGGAAAAAGACTTGCCAATGCTGTTGAACTCTATTTGAAGCAGAACGGATTTGAAGCCGACGTGAAGAATTATTCATGGGAATTCAATCTGGTACAAGATAAGTCTGCCAATGCATTCTGTATGCCTGGCGGTAAAATTGTGGTTTATGAAGGACTTTTGCCTTACACTCAGAATGAAACTGGTTTGGCAATCGTTTTGGGTCACGAAATAGCTCATGCTGTGGCTAAACATAGTGCTGAGCAGCTCACCAAACAGCAGAATCAGCAAACCGGTACAAGTATCCTGGGAACTGTGTTGAACCAGACAGTAGGTAATGGTGTAGGTAATGTTGCAAGTGCAGTTGCCGGACAGTATTTCTCATTCCGCAATCTGAAGTATTCCCGTGATAATGAAACCGAGGCAGATTACATGGGGCTTATCTTCGCTGCCATGGCTGGTTACGATCCTCAGCAGGCCATTCCTTTCTGGAAGAGAATGTCACAGGGCTCTAGCAGCAATCAGAGTGATATTTTCAGTGATCACCCTTCAGACGCCAAGCGTATTGCTGCCTTGCAGAAGGAAATGCCTACTGCGCTGAAGTATTATAAACCTCAGACAACTTATAAGGTAGGTTCTACGAGCAAGACTTCTACAACCAGAAAGAAGACTACAACTCGCAGAAGATAAGGATTAGAAGAATCAAACTAAAATAGTTAAGTATGGAGTATTTATCTCATAACCTTTGGCTGATATGGACATCGGTGATGTTCATCTGCCTCATCTTAGAGTTGTCTTCGGGCGATTTCTATGTTACTTGTTTTGCCATTGGTGCGCTCATCAGCATTCCTGTGGCAATAGTAGGAGCACCTTTCTGGGTGCAGGTAGTGGTTTGGGCTATCTGCTCTATGCTTAGCATCTGGTTGGTTCGTCCGCATCTGCTGAAATCGCTACACAAGGGTGGGGAAGACCGCCGCAGTAATGCCGATGCGCTGGCAGGACAGATAGGGGAAGTGACCGAGATGATTCCTGCCGGAGGATATGGTAGAGTGAAGCTGGATGGAGATGATTGGAAAGCGGAAGCTCCGCATCTTGCCGAACCGCTTGCTGTAGGCGATAAGGTTCGAATCTTAGGTCACGAATCTATCATCCTCAAGGTAGAAAAAGTTTAGGTAGGAAAATTTTGAATCAACATTATTCACTTAATCGTATAAACATCATGAACATAGGAATTTATGTGCTGGTGGCTCTAGTAGCACTTGCACTCGTAGTGGTTAAGAAAACCATCGTTATCATCCCTCAGAGTGAGACGAAAATCATAGAGCGTCTCGGACGATATTTTGCCACGCTCAAGCCGGGTATTAATGTCATCATTCCTTTCATTGACCATGCCAAGGATATTGTGTCTATGAGAAACGGAAGATACGTTTATACAAACAGCATCGACCTTCGTGAGCAGGTTTATGACTTCGACCGTCAGAACGTAATCACTAAGGATAATATACAGATGCAGATAAATGCGTTGCTCTATTTCCAGATTGTGGACCCATTCAAGAGTGTGTATGAAATCAACAATCTGCCAAACGCTATAGAGAAGTTGACACAAACCACCTTGCGTAATATAATAGGTGAGATGGAACTTGACCAGACTCTTACCTCCCGCGATACGATTAACACCAAACTCCGTGCAGTTTTGGATGATGCAACCAATAAGTGGGGAATCAAGGTAAACCGTGTAGAGTTGCAGGATATTACACCTCCTGAGAGTGTGCTCCAGGCGATGGAAAAGCAGATGCAGGCTGAACGCAACAAGCGAGCTACCATCCTGACTTCTGAAGGTGAGAAGGAAAAGCAACGTCTGCTCTCAGAAGGTGAGAAGGCTGCCATCGTGAACAAGGCTGAGGCTGCCAAACAGCAGGCTATCCTGAATGCAGAAGGTGAGGCTACTGCCCGCATCCGTAAGGCTGAGGCCGAGGCTATTGCCATTCAGAAGATTACGGAAGCTGTAGGACAGAGTACGAATCCAGCCAACTATCTCCTGGCCCAGAAATACATCAGCATGATGCAGGAAGTGGCTCAGGGTAAGGATAATAAGGTGGTTTATCTGCCATACGAGGCAACCAATCTCTTGGGTTCTATCGGAGGAATCAAAGACCTTTTTAAGGGATAAAGACCTCTGAGTCAATGGGTAATACCCTTTGACTCAAGAAATAAAGCACTCTGAATATCAGTAAACTGCAAGTTCAGTAAGTAAAAAATATTAAACAGGATAAAAATGAAGAAAATCTGTATCGTTGCAGGTGCAAGACCTAACTTTATCAAGGTTGCGCCCGTAATTAGAGCAATTCGTAATGCTCAGGAAGCTGGTAACGAAATCAGCTATCAGTTGGTTTACACAGGAAAAGAGGATGATCCGACATTGGAATCTTCTCTTTTCGATGACTTAGGCATTCAGAAACCAGATGCTTATCTCGGCGTAGACTGTCCAAACATGAACGAACTTACCGGACAGGTGATGGGTCAGTTTGAGCGCTATCTGCAGCAGAATGCTACAGATGTTGTCATTGTGGTTGATGATCTGGCTTCAACCATGGCTGTGGCTATTGTCACCAAGAAGCAGGGTGTGCAGCTTGCTCATATTGCAGCCGGAACCCGCAGTTTTGACATTACCATGCCAAAGGAAATCAACCGTCTGGTGATTGATGGCTTGTCAGATATTCTCTTTACCGCAGGCATTTCAAACAACAGCATCGCCAACAAGGAAGGTGCAGAATTGTCTAAGGTTTATATGGTAGGAAATGTACTTATCGACAACATCCGTTTCCTTCAGTCTAAAATGCAGCGTCCTGAAGTCATGGACGAGTATCATCTGAAAGAAGGCGAATATATGGTTCTTACCTTGAACCGCAAGGCCATCGTCAATAACATTGATGAGATGAAATCGCTCATTTCTGTCATAGATGAAGAGGCGCGCCAGGCTGGAGTGAAGGTCATTGCTCCGCTTCGTGGCAAAGCCTTGGGCTTCGTACTCGCATTCAAGGCTTATCAGGAAGAGAGTAATCATCAGAGTGGAATCCAGGTGGTTCAGCCGCTCGATTATCTCTCGTTTGCTTATCTTACCGCTCACGCCAAAGGTGTGATTACCGATTCTGGTAATGTAGCTGAAGAAGCTACCTTCAATGGGGTTCCTTGCATCACGCTCAACAGCTATACTGAGCATATTGAAACCGTAAAGGTGGGTACTAACGAACTGGTTGCTGAAGATCCGGAGTTGCTGAAGCAAACCATGCAGAAACTTCTGAAGGGTGAATGGAAGAAAGCGGGCATTCCTGACAGATGGGATGGCCGTTCAGCAGAAAGAATAGTCCAGATTCTCGCTGAATAGAATCTAAACTCATAGAATGAAATCTCATGGAGAGGGATAATTCTATGTAAACTGATTCTTTTCAGAATAAACTTAGAGGTTCACTTCAATATCGTTATATTGAATAGTGAACCTCTTTCTTTTTATCCTTAATCTTTTTATCCTTTATCTCTTTATCGTTTCTTAAATCAAAGCCATTTTTCTTCTAGCCTTTAATCTTTTTCAGGCGTCTTTGGCACAGGATAATCGTATTGCTTTAAATAGGACGGCGTCTTATTATCATACCATACTCCTTCTACGTTTAAGCCGATGGAGAAAGTCTTTTTCGAATTGGCGTATCTTACACCTGCTCCTATAACGTTGGCGCCAGGAACTCCCATTCCGTAGCCGCCCGGCATGATTCCTCTTCCCATTCCCCAAGGGTACATTCCGTAGCCCCAAGGTGAATAGCCGTACGGACCATAGCCATAACCGCCATAACGGCCGTAGAGAGAATTGTAATTGTTGGCTACGCTAAGCTGACCGTAAACATAAGCCTCCCAATGCTCATTAAACTGGTAGCCCAGAATGCCATAAACTCCACCATCATGATAACTGTCTCCACCATAGTTAACGTTGTTGATGTAAGTGCCCAGAGCCAACCAGAGTTTGTTGTCTTTGGTGAGGGGCATTAAGTAGGTTGCATCGATGGTCTGGGTGAAACCGCCTCTGTGAGGTACATTCTTGCCGAATGTGGCAAAGGCAGAAAGATCTACCGAGAGATTCAATCCCTTGTGCAGCCCCCAGCCATAGCCCAGCGGATAACTCAAGCTGTTGGTAAGGTTGGAGATGGGATTATTATAATAGGTGCTGTCTAGCGAAGCATCACCCAGCAATCCGTTTTTGCCGAGAGTTTCTTTCTTATCTGATAGTCGGGCAGGAGTCATATATGCATTCTTCACCGGTTTCCCCTGATAAATCATAGGTTTTCCTGCCTGGTAAACCGTATCGCCAGGCAGCAACCATTCTTCGCGCGGACTGTCCGGACTGTGCAATGGTCCGAAGCTTACCTGTTGCTGTGCACTTGCTTCTGTAGTGAGGAAAGTGCAAAAAGCGATGATAATATATGTTTTTTTCTTCATAATTGATTGCATTTTCTGTCTTCTGCTGCAAAGATATGAAGAATGTATGAAACAAAGTAACTTTTCCCGCATAAAAAATCAATTTTTTAGAATAAAATCATTATCTTTGCATCCGATAACATAAATAGATGTAAAATTATACAAAAATATGAAGAAGATCATCAGATTATTGACACTCGCTCTTCTTACGGTGCCTGTTACGACATTCGCTCAGAGTGAAGGCAATCAGAACACATCAGAACCAGCCGGAAAAGTTGTGGCGTCTAAGCCCGATTCTCTGCTCGACTGGGAAACACCGCACGATCCAACCTGCCCTCAGGTGTTGCTGGAAACTACGATGGGCAACATTCTCGTGGCTCTCTACAACGATACTCCCAAGCATCGGGATAATTTCCTGAAACTTGTCAATTCGGGCTATTATGACGGTTGCATCTTTCAGCGTGTCATCAAGAATTTCATGATTCAGGGTGGCGATTATTCATGCAGAAAGGTGAACATGGAAAAGCCGCAGAAGTTTGATGTAAACTATACGGTTCCGGCAGAAATCATCTATCCTAAATATTATCATAAGCGCGGACAGCTTTGTGCTGCTCGCGAAGGAGATGATGAAAATCCGACCAAAGCTTCGGCGTCTACTGATTTCTACATCACCTGGGGCAGAAATTTTTCTCCACGGCAGATGGAATATTATGTAGAAAAACTGAAACGGGAAGGCAAGTATTACGCCATTCCTTCAGAACTGTTGCAGAAGGGCTACATCAAGCATGGTGGTGTTCCTCACCTTGACAACGGCTACACTGTATTCGGAGAGGTGCTTGAAGGCATGGATGTGGTTGATAAGATTCAGAATGTGGCTACCGATAAGGCGAACAACGACAGACCTCTCACGGATGTCATCATCCTGAAAGCCAAGCAGATGAAGTAACTTTCGGATGGTAAACTGAAGAAATAAGTAACTGAGTCCATTCAAAGGGAAATATTGATAAGTAAAAATATTAAATACGAGAAAAATGAAGTCATTAAAGGAATTATATAGAATAGGTAAGGGACCATCGAGCAGTCATACGATGGGACCTCAGCGTGCAGCCAAACTTTTTCTGGAGCGTTGCCCTAACGCTTCTTATTATGAAGTAACCCTCTATGGAAGTCTGGCAGCTACAGGTAAGGGACACATGACTGATGTGGCAATAGAAGAAGTGCTCAGACCTCATAAAACAGTGAATATTATCTGGCAGCCACAGACTTTCCTGCCTTATCATCCCAACGGAATGAAATTTGTGGGCAAGGATCTGAACGGCGATATTATTGATGAATGGACCGTTTACAGTATTGGTGGTGGAGCCATATCAGATGGTACTGCCGGCAATGAAGAGCTGGGCGCCAAGGATGTTTATGATCTGAACAAGCTCGCCGACATCAAGCAATGGTGCTATGATAACGGACGCTCATTCTGGGAGTATGTTGAGAAATGCGAATCGGAAGATATCTGGGATTATCTCGACATGGTTTGGCAAACGATGAAGCAGAGCATCAGGAATGGTTTGGACCATGAAGGTGTTTTGCCTGGTCCGCTGAAGCTACAGCGTAAGGCTGCCACCTATTATATAAAGGCGAAGGGTTACCGTGCTTCCCTGCAGAGCCGCGGCTTGGTTTATGCTTATGCGCTGGCTGTGAGCGAAGAGAATGCTTCGGGTGGCACCATCGTTACAGCTCCTACCTGTGGCGCCTGTGGTGTATTGCCAGCAGTACTCTACCACATGTTTACTTCTCATGATATGAGTGAACAGCGCATCTTGAGAGCCTTGGCTACAGCTGGATTGGTGGGCAACATCGTAAAGCAGAATGCTTCTATCAGTGGTGCTGATGTTGGTTGCCAGGGCGAGGTAGGTGTTGCCTGCGCCATGGCTTCGGCTGCAGCCTGTCAGCTTTTCGGAGGCAGTCCGGCTCAGGTAGAATATGCTGCCGAAATGGGATTGGAGCATCATCTCGGAATGACCTGCGACCCGGTTTGCGGACTGGTTCAGATTCCTTGCATCGAGCGAAATGCCTTTGCTGCCGCCCGAGCTTTGGATGCAGACCTCTACGCTTCCTTCTCAGATGGCCATCATACCGTATCTTTCGACCGTGTAGTTGAAGTAATGCGACAGACGGGTCATGACCTACCTTCACTTTACAAGGAAACAAGCGAAGGCGGTTTGGCAAAGGGATTTCCAAGAGACATTTAGTCATAAAATGCTTTGCTGAATCATAAAATGTTTTTCAGCTATTTTATTCAGTTTGGTAAGAGGGCTTTTATTTTGGCACGCTATTTGTTAGCCCCCTTGCCAAACAATAATAAAGTAAATACGAATAAAAACATTTTATATTATGGCACAGAAAGGTAATATTGGTGTAACGACAGAGAACATTTTCCCTGTCATCAAGAAATTCTTATATTCAGATCACGACATCTTCCTCCGTGAGATGGTTTCAAACGCCGTAGATGCTACACAGAAGTTGAAGACTCTTGCAGCTCAGGGCGATTTCAAGGGCGAGATAGGCGACGCAACCGTTCGTGTCTCTCTCGATGAGAAGGCTGGAACCTTGACTATCAGCGACCATGGTATAGGTATGACTGAGGAGGAAATCGATAAATATATCAACCAGATTGCATTCTCAGGCGTAACTGACTTCCTCGACAAGTATAAGGAGAATGCCAACGCCATCATCGGCCACTTCGGTCTCGGCTTCTATTCTTCTTTCATGGTAGCCAGCAAGGTAGAAATCATCACTAAGAGCTACAAAGAGGGAAGCAAGGCTGTAAAGTGGAGCTGCGATGGTTCACCTGCTTTCGAAATCGAAGATGCTGACAAGGCAGAGCGTGGTTCAGACATCATCCTCCATATTGCTGATGACTGCAAGGAATTCCTGCAGAAGAGCAAGATTGAGGAACTTCTGAACAAGTACTGTAAGTTTATGGCAGTGCCTGTAGCCTTCGGCAAGAAGACCGAGTGGAAGGACGGCAAGAATGTGGATACAGATGAGGATAACATTATTAATAATGTGGAGCCTCTCTGGACCAAGACTCCTAGCACGCTGAAGGATGAGGACTACAAGAAGTTCTATCACACCCTTTATCCGATGCAGGACGACCCGTTGTTCTGGATTCATCTGAATGTAGACTTCCCATTCAATCTCACGGGTATTCTCTACTTCCCACGCATCAAGAGCAGCATCGACATGCAGCGCAACAAGATTCAGCTCTATTGCAACCAGGTGTTCGTAACCGACCAGGTAGAAGGCATTGTACCAGAATTCCTCACATTGCTTCATGGTGTAATCGATTCACCGGACATTCCGCTGAACGTAAGCCGCAGCTACCTGCAGAGCGACAGCAACGTGAAGAAGATTTCTACCTACATCACCAAGAAGGTAGCCGATCGTCTGAACTCTATCTTCAAGGAGAACCGCAAGGAGTTTGAAGAGAAATGGGATGATCTCAAGATCTTCATCAACTACGGAATGCTCTCTCAGGAAGATTTCTACGAGCGCGCAAAGGACTTCGCACTTCTGAAAGATGTTGAGGGCAAGTACTTTACTTTCGAGGAGTACAAGACGCTGATTAAGGACAACCAGACCGATAAGGACGGCAACCTGGTTTATCTCTATGCCAACAATAAGGAAGAGCAGTATTCTTACATCGAAGCTGCCAAGCAGAAGGGTTATTCTGTACTCCTGATGGAAGGTCAGCTCGATACGCCGATGGTAAACATGCTGGAGCAGAAGCTGGAGAAGAGCCGCTTTACACGTGTTGACGCCGACATTATCGACCGCCTCATCGTGAAGGAAGATGCTAAGAAGACCGATTTGAGCAAAGAGCAGTCTGACAACTTGACAGAAGTATTCCGCTCTCAGATGCCTCAACTCGACAAGACAGAATTCTTTGTAGAAATTCAGGCTTTGGGCGAACAGAACCAGCCAGTGCTCATCACTCAGAACGAGTACATGCGCCGTATGAAGGCGATGAGCCAGTTCCAGGCAGGCATGAACTTCTACGGTCAGATGCCAGACAGCTACAACATCGTACTGAATTCAGACCATGCTCTGGTAAAGAAGGTATTGGAAGATGCTGAGGCCAACACTGCTGAAACATTGAAGCCAATCCTTGCAGAAATCAAGGGTCAGGAAGCTCGCCTTGCCGTACTCCATCAGGAGCAGAACAAGAAGAAGCCTGAAGAGATTACCCAGCAGGAGAAGGATGATGTTCACAACACAGAGAAGGCTATCAGCGATGAGAAGGCTAAGCGCAACGAAATCATCTCGGGCTATGCTAAGAACAACAACATTGTTCACCAGCTCATCGACCTCGCCCTGCTTCAGAACGGTATGTTGAAGGGTGCTTCGCTCGACGCATTCCTCAAGAGAAGTGTTGACATGATTAAGTAATCCAATCTGTAAAAGGTTTGAATTAAGAAATAAAACTTTGCGATGCGTAACATTTCATGTTACAAATTGTTTCTATCATATGTGCTAAATGTTTCAAAACGAACATTTAGCACATTTTTTTTTCTCTTTCCTTTGGTGGCTTTCTGTTTTTTTATTACCTTTGCAATATAGAAAAACGAAAAACATGATTAAAACAATCGCCATCATGGAACAAACAAATTTAAACTACAGCATCATAGCTGATTATTACTCTGAACACTACAACGAGCTGAAGTTGTATGTCATGTCCCGTTCGCTCCCGGCAGACGAGGCTGAAGACATCGTGCAGAATATTTTTGTGCGATTACTTCGAGGCGATAAGATGATTACGCCTGTTACCTTACCTTGTTTTGTATACACCATTGCCAAGAATCTGATCATCGATTATTACCGGCGCAAGCATAAGATTGAGGAGTATGAACACTTCCTTGGTGCTAGCGACTGGATGGGAAGATATGATATTGATGGCGAATCGGTCTTCTCTGCCCAGCAGATCAACGAGATTTTGGAGCGTGGCATTGCCCGGCTTACGGAGAAGAGAAGTAAGGTTTACCGCCTGAACCTCTTCGAAGGAATGCAGGTGAGCGAGATTGCTCAAAGTCTGAACCTCGGATATAAAGCGGCTGAGAATCGTCTGACTCTAGCTAGAAAAGAAATAAGAGATTATATGAAAAAAGAGTTGGCTAGTTAAAATGCTAGTCAACTCTTTCTGTTTATTCTTACTGCCTTGCTTTAAGGCTATTCTTAACTGTCTTTTAGTTTTCCTTAAACCCGATTACTCTTGTCAAACCTTTGTCAAGATAAAAGGTTTGGGTTACTTCCTGCTTCTTACCCTGATGATCAGTCAGCTTGTACGTAGCCCTTAAATATAATAAGGTGTCGGGATAAGCAGTATCATTATAATCAATACTATTTTTAACGTAAGGCAGCTTGCTGACATTTTGTCGCATCGCCTTCATCTGGTCGAAACTGATCATGGCGGTAGGAGTGAGGCGGGAGAACCGCTCATAGCTGCAGTCCTGATCTACGAGGTTTTCATCAAGAAAATCCTTGACCAGAGATTGAGCCTTGTGCTGATCGCCACACGAGGTGAACATCAGCACAAGTCCTAAAGCCATGACAAACATCATTTTCATTTTCTTCATCATAGGCATCTTCTTTATATTTAGCGTGCTGCTTTTATTCAGCCCACTTGCTTATTTAGCCACGCTGCGGAGAATCTCCAGCAAGTGGTCCCAAACCATTTCTACAGTAGGAATGAGAAGAGCCTCGTCTGGGGTGTGAACATTGCGAAGGGTAGGACCGAAGCTTACCATGTCGAGCTCAGGATAGCGCTCAGAGAAGAGACCGCACTCCAAACCGGCATGAATGCCCTTTACCAATGGTTTCTTGCCGAAGAGCTTTTCATAAGCCTTCACTGCCAGGTCGGTAAGCTCGCTGTTGGCGCGCATCTTCCAGGCTGGATACTTGTCGCCTACAGTTACCTCGGCACCAGCCAGGAGGAAGACTGCCTTTACGGTGTTGGTCATGTTTGCCAGATTGCTCATCACGTTGCTTCGCTGGGAAGCTACGATGTTGATGCTGTTTTCATCGGTCATCACGCTTGCCACATTGCTTGAGGTTTCTACCATCCAGGCAATCGCCTCATCCTGACAGGTGGTAAGCGGACCGTTATCTACTGCCTGGAGAGCCATCACGAACTTGTCTGCTACAGCTTTCTCGATGACAGGTGCAGCATCGGTGCTACTCATGTTGAATTGCATAGCCTGTTCGGTTACGTGGAATTCATCCTCTACTTCAGATGCAAAGATGTTCCAGTCGGCACGAACCTGCTCCTTGTCTGCATTCTTAACAGCGAAGACGATCTTGCCGTCGCGAGGAATGGCATTGTGCATCTTGCCGCTGTTGAAGCTTACGAGGCGCAGACTTCCATCCAGTTTCTCATTTTCGAGGAAGAGGAAGCGGGCAAGAATCTTGATGGCATTGGCGCGCTTCTTGTTGATGTCATCGCCCGAGTGACCGCCGTTGAGACCCTTCAGCGAAGCTTCCATGAAGAAATATCCTGCAGGAGCCTCTTCGCGAGAGAAGTGGAAGGTGGCGTGGGTTGTCTGACCACCGGCACAGGAAACGAAGATTTCACCCTCATCCTCAGAGTCGAGGTTGATGAGCATCTTTCCGGTCATAAAGCCTGCCTTCATACCGTGAGCACCGGTCAGTCCGGTTTCCTCATCACGTGTAAATACGCACTCGATAGGACCATGCTCAATATCGTTGCTTGCCAGAATAGCCAGCTCGATGGCGCAGCCTATACCGTCGTCAGCACCCAGTGTGGTTCCCTTAGCCTTGAGCCATTCTCCATCAACGTAAGTCTGAATAGCGTCTTTGTGGAAATCGAAATCAACATCTACCAGTTTATCACAAACCATATCCATGTGACTCTGCAGGATGATGGTTTCAGCGTGCTCGTAGCCTGGAGTGGCTGCTTTACGGATGAGCACATTACCGGTTTCATCTACCAGCGTTTCGAGCTGATGAGCTTCACCGAAAGATTTCAAAAACTCAATCATGTTCTCCTCGTGCTTTGAAGGACGAGGTATTTCGTTGATTTTTGCGAACTGCTCGAACACGAGAGCAGGCTTCAATTCACTTTTATTCATTTATTTTCTATTATTTTGTTTTGATAAAACATTTATTTCTGCTATTTTGTTTTGGTTATTCCCAAAAAAATAGTACCTTTGCACCCAAAAGTGCACTAAGGCACTGCAAAGGTAATAAAAATGATAAAATTAATGTTATTAAGCGTGTTAATAATTGCTATTTGTATGGCATTATTTTGCGTAAAGTTGATTTTTAAGAAGAACGGCAAGTTCTCTTCCCAGCATGTGCACGACAATCCGGGCTTGCGCAAGCAGGGCATTCATTGTGTGGTGGATCAGGACCGCGAGGCAAGAGAAGCCAACAAAGCGTATTAGAAAATAGTAATAATAAAATATGATAGAAAAAATGAGAAAGAACATTTTGGGTTCAATGGCAATCGCAGCAGTTGCTGCCCTGTCATTGGCATCATGCAACAAATCTCAGCCTCAGGTAGAGGCTAAGTCAGAGAGCAAGGCTCCTGCTGAATTGAAGATTGCTTATGTAGAGGTAGACTCTATCATGACTCAGTATACCTTTGCTAAGGAGTATTCTTCTATCTTGGAGAAGAAGGGTCAGAATATTCAGGCTACTATCGCACAGAAGGGGCAGCAGTTGCAGGCAGCCGCTGCCAACTTCCAGCAGAAGATTCAGCAGAATGCTTACACCCGTGAGCAGGCTGAGGCTATTCAGGCTGGTTTGCAGAAGCAGAACAATGACTTGCAGGGCTTGCAGCAGCGCTTGAGCAACGAGTTTGCTGCTGAGCAGGAGAAGTACAACAAGGCTCTCCACGACAGCATTGCCAACTATCTTGCACGCTATAACAAGGACAAGAAGTACAGCATCATCTTCTCAAAGAGCGGCGATAACCTGCTCTATGCAGACAAGGCTTATGATATTACAAACGAGGTTATTGCCGGCTTGAACAAGGCTTACAAGGGTAAGCTGAAGAAAGAGGAGGCTGCTCCTGCTAAAAAGTAAGAGAAATGCTTCGTAAGGAAAGATACGATTTTATATTGAATCATTTCAGAAGTGCGCTGCCGAATGTAACTACCGAGTTGCAGTTCGGTAGCGCATTTCAGCTTTTGGTGGCTACCTTGCTTTCTGCTCAATGCACCGACAAGCGCATTAACATGGTAACGCCCGCGCTCTTTGCCCGTTATCCTGATGCGCAGCACATGGCGCAGGCAAGCGAAGAGGATATTTATGAACTGATCAGTTCGGTGAGTTATCCGAATGCCAAGGCGAAGCATCTGGCTGAAATGTCTCGACAGCTGGTTGAGATATTCGGAGGTGAGGTGCCTGAGGCTGCGGATGATTTGGAGAAGTTGGCAGGAGTGGGGCGCAAGACGGCGAATGTGATTCGTGCCGTATGGTTCGGTCATGCTACGATGGCGGTGGATACGCATGTTTATCGTGTGAGTCATCGCATGGGTTTGGTGCCAAAAACAGCTGATACACCACGAAAAGTAGAAGATTATCTGATGAAACACATTCCGGCAGAGGATATTCCGAATGCGCATCATTGGATTCTGCTGCATGGCAGATATATTTGCAAGAGTACGAAACCGCTCTGCGATAAATGCTTTTTTAATGACTATTGCCCAAAACTATTAAAGGACAGTAAGCTTTAGGTAGTGATTAGTTATTAGTTAGTAGCGATTAGTTTGTTTATCACTAATCACTACTAATTAATAACTAATTAAAGTTTTATTGTTTTATTCAAGAGATAATTATCCAGAATCACCATGGCTGCCATGGCTTCAACCACCGGCACGGCTCTTGGCAAAACGCAAGGATCATGACGGCCGCGGGCAGTCAGCGTGGTGGCATTTCCTTCCAAATCTACCGTATTCTGCTCCATCAGAAGAGTAGCAACCGGCTTGAAGGCAACACGGAAATAGATGTCCTGACCATTGCTCAAACCGCCCTGTATTCCTCCGCTATGATTGCTCTTTGTTGTAATACGGACAGCAACATCCTGATTCACAGCAGCATCTTCTTGCGCCTCAGCAGCATCAGACTTCGGGATGAAGACATCATTCTGCTCACTACCGCGGGCAGTAACTCCGGCAAATCCCTCACCATATTCAAAACCCTTCACGGCATTGATTCCTAGCATCGCAGCACCCAGTTGGGCATGAAGCTTGTCAAACTCAGGCTCGCCCAATCCTACCGGGCAACCCTTGATGACGCAAGTGATGATTCCGCCAATCGTATCGCCGTCAGCCTTAACCTGGGCGATGAGATCTTCCATCTCCTTCGCCTTCTGCTGGTCAGGACAGCGCACCGGATTATCTTCTATGGTGTTGAGGTCATACAGATGATAATCTTTCTCCAGCGCGATGCTGCCCACCTGTGATGTATAAGCCGTGATGCTGATTCCCAACTGTCGCAAGGCAAGTTTAGCCAAGGCTCCGCCTACGCATCGGGCAATGGTGATGCGGGCTGAAGAACGGCCGCCGCCACGATGATCGCGTACGCCATACTTCTCGTGATAGGTGAAATCTGCGTGAGAAGGGCGGAAGAGACAGCGCATATTCTCATAGTCCTGAGAATGCTGGTTCTGGTTACGCACCTCAAAGCCGATAGGGGTTCCTGTTGATTTGCCTTCGAACACACCACTCAGAAACTCTACCTTGTCAGCTTCCTTTCTGGCCGTAGTGATGTGGCTCTGTCCTGGGCGTCGGCGGTTCAGCTCGCTCTGGATAAAGTCCATGTCGATTTCTATGCCTGCAGGAAATCCGTCAATAACGCCTCCTACAGCTATTCCATGACTCTCTCCAAACGTAGTGAGAGTGAAAAGATTGCCAAATGTATTCCTCATTACCTTATATATTATAAAAGGTGTTCGTTACTTGTTGCAGCCGCCTTCGCAACCACCCTCGCAGTTGCCATCCTTGCAGTCGCCGCCGCAGTTGTCGCAGCCACCTGAGCAGCCGCCACCTTCGCCGCTGATCATCTGAGCCATCTTGGCAATTTCCTCAGCAGTAGCCTCGCGGCTCTCGAGAATCTGACCGCAGAAGTTGAGCTTCAAGCCAGCCAATGGGTGGTTCAGGTCGCAGGTTACCTTTGTATCGCTGATGTTCTTCACTACAGCGTTGAAGTGGTTGCCATCCTCGTTCTGCAATGGGATGATAGCGCCTACCTGTACGTGCTGTGCATCAAACTGGCCGTTGACGGTAAAAATCTGCTTGTCGAGCTCCAGTACGCGCTCATCATAGTGCTGTCCGTAAGCCTGCTCTGGGTCCAGCTGGAAGTCGAACTCTTCACCTTTAGCCAGGTTTACTACCTTCTCTTCGAAAGCTGGCAGGGTAACACCCATACCGCTGATGAAGATGAACGGACGCTCGTCGGTTGTACGCTCGATGAGCATCTCCTCACCGTTGTCACCTTTAGTTACATCATACAGTGCGTATGAAACTACAATAAACTTGTTCTTGTTGTTTGTTTCCATTTTTATCTTTATTTTTTATTATTTCTTTTTCTTTTCTGTATGCTTACGCTCTTTACCATCTCCATGCGCTCCAGATAGATAGGGCGCCATTTGTCGATGATGTCCTGCAGACTTTTGCTCTTCTGCGAGAGTTCAGCATATTCCTCGCCGTCGGTCAGATTCTCTTTCTTGAGATCCAGCATTCGGGCGATGAGCTGTTTCTGGTGTTCCTCAGCCGCCTTGAGCTGGTTGCCCAGTTTCTCGAGACTTTCCATAAAGGCGAGTGCCTTGTCTATATGATTTTCCTGTACCATTATGCTTGTTTTATAGGTTGAATCTTCTGCAAAGGTACAAATAATAATTGGTATAAACGAAGAAAACGGGCTTTTTTTTCGATGATATTACAAAATGATAGTAAAAATGTAATATCTCTAACGTTCTGACACCTATTTCGGTGTATTGTTGTTGATTTAAGTCAAGAAATAGGCGGAAAACCGAAAAAATCCCAAGAAATGTTTGCGTACACCGAGGAAAGTTCGTATCTTTGCAGCGTCTTAAAGAAAAAGACTATAGGATAATGTTTAACAGAGCCGGCGTCTTCGGATGTGCAGGACTCACAAATTAAAGAAAGGTAAAAAGATTATGAAGAAGATTATGGTATTAGCAGTAGCAATGTTCGCTATGGCAACAGCTACTTTCGCAGCAGAAGAGGAGACAAATGCAACAGCTGCTTACAACATGAACATTAAGATGTCTAGCTTGGCAGATGCTTTGAGCTTGAACATCGACCAGGTTGAGGCTGTAGCTGATGTACACAAGAACTTCACCGCAGATATGATGAACGCTGCAACAGCAACAGGTGAGGATCGTGCTGCAATGATTGACAAGGCTGTTTTGAAGGATCTCAAGTACATGCACGTTATCTTGAACAACAATCAGTATCGTAAGTACGTGATGCTTCTCAACACAACCCTTATCAACCGTGGTTTGAAGTAATCATCTTTCGCAGATGAGAAAAATAATGAGAGAGATTTAAAATAAGAATCCCAGTCGAGGTTTTATCCTGACTGGGATTTTTTTTGCTTTATTCAAGTTTCGCAAGTGAACTCCACACGCCCTGAAAGGGCAGAAGCTCCTAGCCCAGGGCATCGCCCTGGGTATAATAGCAATCAGCAAGGCGCCCTGTAAGGTAGGCTGTTCAAAATCCGAATCAAAATCTGGTATAAAAAATGGTGTTATATA
>CAVHWE010000015.1:0-22433 GCA_963639495.1 bacterium
TTCTTGTTGATCTTCATCATAGAATCCCTTTCTTCCTTTAAAATTGTCCTGTAATCTGTGCCTTGCCGGCAATGGCAAAGCACAAGGTACCTAAAATGATAAAAAGACTTCTTTTCATACTCCTCACTTTTTTATTTGGTATATATTCCGCCTTGATTATCCGATGGTGCCGATGGCAATGGGGCGATATATTTCGAAGCTTCACAGACATTAAATCCTGCCACTACACCGAAACCACCTTTTACGTTCGAATAAGTAGGTGTCACCTGCATCAATCCAGCGTCCGCCCAACTATTGCTCTGCGCATCGTTAATGCTCTTCAAGAAGCGATAGTACTCTGGAGTAACCTTGCAAAGTTGTACATTATAAGTAAAGCCAAACAAACGGTCCCAACCATCATACGTGTGCCAATAAGAATCATTACTGTTCACTTCCAAATGCATCGTATAGGTCTGTCCATTTATCGTCCGGTCATTGAAGATATAAACATCATCAAAGTATTTGTATTCGTCAAAGCCGAAATCATCATCCAACTCTGACTTCTTGTTAATCAATGGCTCACTGGTGGTCACCATCTCAGGCCAAACAATATTTGATGCCAAACTATCAAAACACCATTCATATTCATCCTCCCTACCCAAATAATTAAGGTAATCTTGGTAATTATTAGCATAAACATCATGCTGCCATCTATTGCCTTCTTTGGGAACACCTTTCAAGTTTCCATATTTCTGCTTGCGAGTTACCTTAACAGAATAATAATCCGTGGTTGAAGCAGGGTCACTAAAAGTCGCTTCCAACTTATCTACCGAGAAATAAACATCATGATCCGACGATTTCTCTTTCAAATGGATGTCACCTATATTTACATCAACCTTCTCGGGAATGGAAGTCGAAGCAGAAACCTCGGAGAGACCATCTGCCGATACCTGGACCTCAATCTTATCTCCAGACTTCTGCTTTCCTACGGCATAATACTGTCCTATTAGGGTAGAAAGAGACCAACTATCGGAAACTTGAGAAAAGGACTGCGCTTCCTTTATGTTTTCGATACGTTTCACCTCCTGTGGCATCCCATTTACCTTATATACGACACTTGCATCCACGGGCAAGCGTGATTGGGTATCTATATCTCCTTTGAACGAAGAAACGGGCAAGCTTTTCGTTACAACAATAAGTGTGGTGTCTCCCTCCGTAGGAAAACAATAAAGTACCAACCGGGGAGTATCTTGCAGCTTCTTTACATCAAAATCATCTATGCAAGAAGAAAAGACCACACTCATCAAAAAGAAGAACAGTCCCCATCTCCAACTTACATTGATTTTTATTCTTCTATGATTTGTATTCATATACAATGAAATTTCTTTTGTTTTAAAACTTGATAGTATAGCTAAATGAAGGTATTATTGGAATAAATCCCTTGTTTTTCGCCTCAAACTGCTGCGTAACCTCATTATAGTCCACCTTGACGTACATCGAGTTGAGATGGCAATAAGCATTATAGATGCTCAAATTCCAAATGCGCTCATGTCCATGCTTGGTGACATGACGGAAATCGAATCCCAAGTCCAAGCGATGATAAGCTGGAAGCGTCAAATTATTGGGGATGGCATAGACATAAGAGGCGGAATTCCACCAATTCCTGTAATACTTGCCTTCTTGATCTGGCAAGCTTGGCAATGCCGCCAACTGGGTTGGCACCGTGGCATGATTGCCCGTGTGATAGTTCCAGACCGCAAAGCAACTCACCTTCTTGTTAAACGCATACCGCAAGGACAGATTCAACTTATGGCGGTTGTCAAACTTGTCGTAATACCAATCCTGATAGAAGTCATCATACTTTCGCTTGTTCCAAGAGAGCGTATAAGAACCACTCAAAGTCAGATGATTGGTGCGATAAGTGGCATCAGCCTCAACGCCATAGAAGAGCCCCTTGCCATCCATCACTTGCGAATCCCAATGCTCAGCAGGCGGCTCTATGCCTACCCAACTGCTGTATTGAAGCAGATGCTTGGACAACTTGTAATACCCTTCGAGCGACAGAAGCCAATGGCGGTTGGGCTGGGCATAGATTCCTGCCGCAAACTGATAAGAACGCATTGGCTTCAGATTTCGGGTAGTCGGTACCCAATAATCCGTAGGCAAGGACAAGTAGCTGTTAGAGACCTTATGCACATACTGGGTCATCTGAGTAAAGGAAGCCTTCAGCGACACCTCATTGCTCAGTTGATATTTCAGGGCAAAACGTGGGTCGATATTCAAGAAGTTCTTGTTACTGATATGAAAAAGGCCCATATTGAAGCCAACATTCATACTCCAGTTGCGGTTGATATTGATTTCATCCTCTGCGTATGCCGTCCACTCATGCGCCACATGACGATTACTACTATTCATTCGGATGGTATCAACTTGGGCTGATGCATTTCCCTCATATCCAGTATAATCCAATTGCATAGCTGTCTGGGGGCGAAAGAGATGCATCGTATAGTCGCTTCCAAAACGGAAATGATGACGAGGGTTCGGATGGTAATCGAATGCCAGACGATAGCCCGCATCATAAATCGTTGAGGTATAACCATGCTCCAAGTGAGTGACAGAAGTGGCATTCTCTCCCGAAGGATTGATGTAACGATCATCATCCAAGGAATACAACTTGGAACGATTATGGGAATACACCACTGTAATGTTTGAAAAGAGCTTCGGAGAGAACAGGTAGTTCCAATTGAGTGCAACATTAAAGTTTCCCCAATCCAGCTGCGACTTCGTCAAGTCCTTGTCATAGCTTTGGTTGGGTTGATATCCATCTGCCTTACTTTGATCAAAATCATCCTTCACGTCCCAGCTGTCTTTTCCGTGATAGAGACTCAAGTCTATCTTCGAACGGTCGTTGAAACGATGGGTTACCTTGGCATTCAGGTCCATGAAGTAATAGCCTATCGAAAGTTTATCGTCTGGCTCAGAGAAAGCCTTGGTCAAGGGACGGGACAGCAAATCCAACCAGGAACGGCGCATACCTATATTATAAGAGGTCTTGCCTTTCTGGATAGGTCCTTCAAACTGCACACTGGCATCGAGCAGTCCGATGCGATAGGCACCATGAAACTGATTCATGTTTCCATCGGCAGTACGCACATCCACCACCGACGACAATCTTCCACCATATCGTGCAGGAAAGCCGCTCTTGTAGAAATCCACGTTTTTCACCACATCGGCATTGAAACTGGAGAAAAGACCCAGCGCATGATTCGTATCATAAAGCGGAGTACCATCTATCAGATAAAGGTTCTCATCACCATTGCCGCCATGCACATAGAGTCCGCTTGCCAACTCCTGTCCTTCTGCCACTCCACTCACACGCTGCAGGGTCTTCACCACATCCGGCGAAGACATCAGGGCAAACTCTGTCTTGATATCCTTGCTCGAAAAGGAGTGCTTGCCGGTTTGTGTGGTCAGAAGCGGAGAGTTCAAGTCGCCATCTACCACCACCTCAGGCAATTTACCATCAACACGGAGTGCCATATTATGATGCATATCTTTCGAGAGATTCAGCTTCTCTACCTTGTCGGCATAGCCCACATACGAAAAGCGAAGCTGGTGCTCGCCTTCAGGCAGGGTAAGCGAAAAGAAACCATATTCATTGGTGGTTGTACCGATGCCATCCGTCAGATCATAGATGGTGGCATTAATCAGCGATTCGCCACTCTCGTCACGGACGTATCCGCTGAGAGTGTGGCGACGCTGAACCTGCTGAACTTTGTGATTGATATTCGTGTAAGATGTTGATATTTGTTGTACGGGTTTTCGCTTCAATATCACATAGTTCGCATTGATATTATATAGAATATGAGTTTGCTCGAAAAGCGCCTTCAGTGCCTTCTTCACCGGAAGATGCTGGATATCTGGTCCATGATACTTGATGTTCAATTCCCCATCAAGCGATGAATCATAGACGAAGTTGATTTTCCTGATGCGGTGCAGCCAATCCATCTGCTGACGGATGGTGGTAGAAGTCTGAGCCTCCACCATCATCTTCGGCGTGCCTGCCAACGTTGGAGCTGGCAAGGCTAGAATTGAGAGCGCAAAAATAATCTCTTTACCTTTCATAACTGTACTTTTATTCATTCTTTTATTGCTATAACGCAAGAATTACAGAATACCCCCATGGATGAAAGGTAAAATATAGAAAAAATCTGCAAGAAAATCATCTTTCTTGCCTCGTAAGGTCTTTAAAGCCTTGGAAATCTGATGCTCCACGGTCTTTTCCGACAGGTTCAGTTCTCCAGCTATCTCCCGATAAGTCATTCCGTCACGCTTGCTCATCAGGAAGATTTCCCTGCATCGTTCGGGTAATAACTCGATAGCCGTCCACAATTCTGCCTCCCGGAAAGAACTTTCCTGTGCCTGGTCATCAGAAATCACGCCACATAAATCGGTAGGAGAAATCTCCGTATCTATCGGAGACTGGCGGCGCAACAGGTCGATACAGGCATTGCGCACAGAGATATATAAGAAAGCCTTGATGTTTTCCGGCATGATGCTTCTACTTATCAATTTCACAAAACAATCCTGCACCACGTCTTCAGCCTCATCGATATCATGCAGATAATGAGTGGCATAAAGACATAGCGGACGATAATACTGCTGAAATATCAAGTCTATCTCTTGCATAAACTTTCTCTACCTAAACTAAACTCTTATATAACAAAATAACCCTCCAAATCCGCAAAGACTTGAAGGGTTATTTATGACCTGTTGTCCCAGGCGGATTCGAACCACCACTGACAGAACCAAAAACTGTAGTGCTACCATTACACCATAGGACAATCAAATCAGCTGCAAAGGTAGTGGATTTTTTCTCCACTACCAAATATTTTCAATACTTTTAACGATTACTTAACGGTAATCAAGAAGTAGTTCTTCTTACCTTTCTGAACCAAAAGATACTTACCGTCAATCAGGTCATCAGCAGTTACAACCTGATCGAAAGCAGCGAGTTTCTCCTTGTTGAGTGAAACGCCACCACCCTTAACGAGCTTACGCATCTCGCTCTTGCTTGGGAAGATCTGCATACCTTCCTGGTTGAAGAGGTCAACAGCTGTACCACCGAGCAAGTTCTTGTCGAGGTCGTAGTGAGGTACATTGGCGAATACATCGTTCAATGTAGCCTCATCGAGCTGTGCCAGATTCTCCTTGGTTGCCTTACCGAAGAGGATGTTGCTGGCTGCAATAGCCATATCCAAATCCTCCTGAGAGTGAACCATTATGGTAACCTCCTCAGCCAGACGCTTCTGGAGCACACGGCGACCTGGATCCTGCTTGTGCTCCTCTACGAGAGCATCAATGGTCTCCTTGTCAAGGTCGGTGAAGATCTTGATGTACTTCTCTGCATCGTCATCGCTTACGTTCAACCAGAACTGGTAGAATGCATAAGGAGTTGTGCGGTTGCGGTCCAACCAGATGTTACCGCTCTCTGTCTTACCGAACTTCTTGCCGTCTGCCTTGGTAATCAATGGGCAAGTGAGGCAGAAGCATTCTGCGTCATTACCCAATGTACGGTGAATCAACTCAGTACCGGTAGTCATGTTACCCCACTGGTCGTTACCACCCAACTGAAGGCGCACGCCAAACTTCTCATACTGATAGAGGAAGTCGTAGCCCTGGAGCAACTGATAGGTGAACTCTGTGAAAGACAAACCGTCACGAGCCTCACCATTCAAGCGCTTCTGTACGCTATCCTTCGCCATCATATAGTTTACAGTGATATGCTTACCAACCACACGAGCAAAATCGAGGAATGTGAAGTCCTTCATCCAGTCGTAGTTGTTAACCAACTCCGCCTTGTTAGGCTCATTGCCATCGAAGTCGAGAAACTTAGATACCTGTTTCTTGATAGCTTCCTGATTATGATAGAGAGTCTCTGAATCGAGAAGATTACGCTCCTGGCTCTTGCCAGAAGGGTCGCCAATCATACCCGTGGCACCGCCAACGAGGAGATAAGGCTTATGACCACAACGCTGCAAGTGGCGCAACATCATGATACCGCAAAGGTGACCGATGTGCAGAGAGTCTGCAGTAGGGTCGGTTCCGAGATAGGCTGACACCATGTGGGTGTTGAGATATTCCTCAGTACCTGGCATTATCTGCGCCAGCATACCACGCCATTTCAATTCTTCAACAAAATTTTTTGCCATAGAATATGATTCTTTATTATATTATATAATATGTATAAGGGGCCCAACAACACAGTCGGAAACTTACGGTACGGGATCATAACCCGAACTACCCCAAGGATTGCATCTTAAGATGCGCCAAACAGCCAAAGCCAACCCCTTAAAGGGACCATGCTTCAGGATGGCTTGTCTCGCATACTCTGAGCAAGTGGGCTGAAAGCGACAGGAAGGTGGCGTATAAGGAGTAATACACTTCTGATAAAACAATATCGGCAGTATAAGAATCCATACCAACACCTTTCTTATTCCATGTGCTATCATTAACAGAACCTTCATCATAAACTGCTCTCTTTTATGACAGTTTCAGATTGCATCTCCCTGATGTTATCAACCAATCTATCCAAAAGTTTAGTCATTTTGGTTGAAACCAGCTTTGAAGGCTGCAATTGTTCTGTTTGCCAAACAAAAGCCACAAGCAACTGTTTTCCAACATAATTCTGCATACAAGTCTCCAGCTCTTGTTTTTGACAACGAAAAGCTTCACGTATCTGTCGCTTTACCCTATTGCGTTTTACTGCACGCTTAAAATAACGCTTTGATACACTGACGAGAACTTGAACAGAAGGGGCTTGCTCATCTTTCTTGTCAACAAGAAGAAACACCATTCTCATAGGCCATGCCGTCATTGCTTTAGCACCACCTCCAAAGAGCTGCTCTATAAGTGTCAGTTTACATAGATGCTCTTTCTTTCCGAATGTTTTATTTCTGTCTGGTGACATATCTATTTTATTAAATATTTCCTATTTATTGTGACGTTTCAGATAATCAGCCAAGGCACCAGTCATAGATGGAAAAGCTTTATTAGGAGCCTCCAAATCAAGACGCAAGCCTTCATCTGTTACAGTCTTGGCTGTAGCAGGTCCAAAAGCGCCAACAGCAATATTTCCCTGTTCAAAGTTAGGGAAGTTCTTTTTCAAAGCCTTCACACCCGTTGGGCTAAAGAAAAGCATCATATCGTAATCGAAGTTCTTGATTTCCTCTTCTGAGAAATCATTGCTCACGGTACGATACATTACACATTCTGTATGATTGAGTTTTTTCTCATCAAGCAAATTGGCAATATCATCATTATGAACACTGCTTAATGGTACCAGATATTTCTCGGTTTTATGGCGAGCCATCTGTCCCATCAAACCATCAATTTTACCTGTATCTCCAAAGAACACCTTACGCTTGCGATACTGCACATACTTTTGGATGTAGAGAGCGATAGTTTCTATCACACAGAAATATTTCATATCTTCAGGGATTGTGATACGCATCTCCTTAGCTAATTTAAAGTAGTTGTCTACTGCATGACGAGATGTAAACACAACGGCAGTATAGTCAAGCAAATTAATCTTCTGCTGACGGAATTCCTTAGAAGAGAGTCCCTCTACCTTAAAGAATGGACGGAACACGCATTCTACTCCGTATTGATCCTGGATATCGAAGTAAGGAGACTTCTCACTTGCAGGTTTTGGCTGAGAAACTAAAATTTTCTTTATCATTTTGTCTTAAAAGTTTATTTTCAAATAATGACTGATTAACACTAGTCCACCCCAAAGAGCGAACAAGGGTACCACTTCAAGGGCACAAAAGTACAAAAATATTTGCAGAAACACGCCATTTCTTCTAAAAAAGATAATGTAAGCCTTCAAAAAAGCCAACAATTTAACTAATCCTAGGATAGTCAACGTGTATATCACCGCAATTTGCAATGGAAAATCGAAATACGACAAGAGCATCACCATTGGGAACAAAGCCACTCCCTGACATGATATAAGGAACAGGAATGCCTTAAGCCATTGTACATTTTTTTTCTTTTCAAAGAATACCCAACCAGAAATCACATAAAGGAACGTCTTCAACAAGAAATAGCCCCCCATACAACCAGCATATATACTGATTACCTGATATTGGTCGACAATAAACGTATCGCTGATAGATGCTTTCGAATAAATGAAATACCCGATTGCCAACAAAAGACAGGTCTGCAACACGAAGAAAAACTGATATCTTACTTCAGAACTGGTCTCTGTCACCTCTGTTGTACCGATGCGTGGAGTACGGAAGAAGGTTTTTGCCTGGCGTATAACAAAATGCTTAGATTTAGAGAATGCTATACAAGCCAAGAGAAAACAGACCAACAGCAATGAAGTAATAAAGCTATCACCAGCTACCGTATAGGGAACAGGATCACCTGCCACCCCTAAGCGTCCACCCTTTAATTCCGGATGAAACAGAGAATCTTTTGAAAAGAATGACTCACGATAATATTGTGGCAAACTTACATCCCTAAAACTCTTACCTGCCTTATGTCCTGGCAAGTGTAATGTATCCGGCATCTCGCTCCAATGAATCTCACTGGGCTTGATATGTGCCCTAATCATGGAGTCCTGCTGAGCTGGCGTTGCATTCTTAGGCAGCCAGCTCAACACCTCTTTGGGTGTGAGCTGGCTGCTATGTTGCCTGAGCACTTGCTGTTGCGATTCAGCCTCAAGTGCGGCATCTGTCTGTATCGAATCTGCCTGTTGCACCATTCCTTAAAGTCCGAAAACTTTCTTGATTTCGTCTACCTTATCTAATTTTTCCCATGTAAAGAGTTCTACCTTCACAGTTTTAGCCTCATGATATCGGCTAGTGAAGGTTTTCTCTACTATCTCATTCTTACGTCCCATGTGTCCATATGCCGCAGTTTCCTGGAACATTGGCTGGCGCAACTTCAACTGGCGCTCGATTGCTTTAGGACGAAGATCAAACATTTCTGCAATTTTCTTTGCAATCTCGCCGTCAGTCATATTCACATGGCTTCTGCCGTAAGTATTTACATAGATACTAACCGGTTCTGCCACGCCGATAGCATAACTTACCTGAACCAACATTTCATCTGCAACGCCGGCAGCAACCATATTCTTTGCAATATAACGGGCAGCATAAGCAGCCGAACGGTCAACCTTACTACTATCCTTTCCAGAGAAGGCACCACCACCATGAGCACCCTTACCTCCATAAGTATCTACAATGATCTTACGACCGGTAAGACCTGTATCTCCATGAGGACCACCAATCACGAACTTACCTGTAGGGTTTACGAAGTACTTGATGTCATCATTGAAGAGAGCCAACACCTTATCACTCAGGTGAGTCTTTACTCTTGGAATCAGGATATTGATTACATCCTCACGAATCTTTGCCAGCATAGCATCATCATCGTCCTCACCATTTGCCTTCTTGATAAAATCATCATGCTGGGTAGAAACTACGATGGTATCGATGCGCTGCGGGATATTATCGTCAGAATACTCGATGGTAACCTGGCTCTTTGAGTCTGGACGGAGATAAGTCATCACCTTGCCCTCCTTGCGGATATCTGCAAGGACACGCATGATGAGCTGAGCCAAGTCAAGTGATACCGGCATATAATTTTCGGTTTCCGTTGTAGCATAACCGAACATCATACCCTGGTCGCCTGCACCCTGATTATCATCCTCCTCACGACTTACACCGCGGTTAATATCATCGCTCTGTTCATGGATAGCAGTAAGCACACCACAAGAGTCGCCGTCAAACTGATATTCGCTCTTGGTATAACCGATTTTCTTGATAGTCTTGCGGGCAATGGTCTGCAAATCAACATAAACGTTAGAGCGAACCTCACCCATGATTACTACCTGACCAGTAGTACAAAAGGTTTCGATGGCGCAATGAGCGTGGTCATCGTAAGCCAAAAACTGGTCAAGCAATGCATCTGAAATCTGATCAGCCACTTTATCTGGATGTCCTTCAGAAACAGATTCTGATGAAAACAAATATGCCATATTTTCTTACTTTATTTCTATTAATTATTGATATTCATTATTTTGCGGCTGCAAAGTTACTCATATTTTTTCAGATTTTGTCATATTCCCATATAAAAAACGTCAATTCCTTGTGCTTTATCCGTTATTCGGGTATCTTTTGTCTGTTTTATCTGAGTCAAGCACTTGATTTTCCTCATTATATTTGATATTTCGAGGATGATGTTCCAAGATAGCTCTGCGCAAATCAGAAGTTTCAAGATGAGTATAAATCTCTGTGGTTCCAATATCCTCATGCCCCAGCAAGACCTGAATTACCCTCAGATCGGCTCCACCTTTCAACAAGGCTGTAGCAAAACTATGGCGTAAAGTATGAGGAGAAATGGTTTTCTTGATTCCTGCATCATAAGCCGCATTTTTTATCATGATAAGTATCATATTGCGTGTGAGATGAGCACCTCTACGATTCAAGAAGACATAGTCTTCCTCACCTGGTTTGATTGTCATCAGATTCCGGTCTATATACCAAAGATTGATTTCTTTCAGAGCCTTACCAGAAATAGGAACGATGCGTTCCTTGTTACCTTTACCTATGACCCTAATAAACTTTTCTTCTTCAAACACATCGCTTTTCTTTAGATTCACAAGTTCCGAAACGCGAAGGCCACAGGAGAACAGGGTTTCTATAATCGCCTTATTACGCTGTCCCTCCCATTTTTCCAAATCGATAGCCGCTTCAAGCATGTCAACCTCTTCTACAGATAAATACTCCGGCAAATGCTTTCCTATTTGGGGAGAAACCAGTAATTCGGTCGGATCGTCTTTTATATAATCATCGAGCACCAGATACCGGTAGAAAGAACGGATTCCGCTCAAAATCCGAGCTTGTGAACGAGCAGAAACACCACGATCATGCAAACTTGCAGAAAAATTCTCCAAGTCTTCCAATTTCATTTCCGTCAGCACCAAATTGTTTTTATCAGCATACTCTAAGAGAAAATTCAAGTCATGGTAATAGGCATCCAACGTATTTTTGGAGAAATTACGCCCCAACTTGAGGTATCTCATATAGTTCTTTATAATTTCATTCCTCATTTTTTGTCAGTTTCCTTAATTTATTGTATCTTTGCATCGTCTTTGCATAAGACAGGAGAGTACAAAAGAACTCTGCCGCAAAGATACGAAAAAAATATGGATTACGATTAAAAATCAAGTAAATATGAAGATACAAATTATTAATGGTCCAAACTTGAACCTTCTTGGTGTAAGAGAACCGGGTATTTATGGCAGCAATTCTTTCGAGAGTTATCTGCCTAAGCTGAAAGCGAAATTCCCTGATATTGAGATAGAGTACTTTCAGAGCAACATTGAAGGCGAGTTAATCAACAAGCTGCAGGAAGTAGGTTTTTCCTATGATGGTGTAGTACTCAATGCTGGCGCCTATACTCATACCAGCATCGCCTTGCAGGATTGTATTCGCAGTTTGAAATGCCCTTGCGTTGAAGTACACATCTCTAATGTGCATAAACGTGAAGAGTTCCGCCATCATTCATATATTTCCTGTGCTTGCCTGGGCGTAATCTGCGGTTTCGGTCTGGCTTCTTACGAACTTGCCATTTCAGGAATCTTAGCACAGAAAGAAACAGAAGAGTAAGATTTCCGTTACTCTAAATCCATCAGATTATGACAGAGACTGAACTCATAGACAAATATATCTGCCAGCATATAGAGCCTGAAGGCGATTATCTGTATCGTCTTTACCGCGCCACCAATATACATACTATCCATGGACGTATGGCTAGCGGCCATATTCAGGGCAGACTTCTCAAGATGCTTGTAGAGATGATTCGCCCGAAGAATATTCTGGAAGTAGGCACATTTAGTGGCTATAGTGCTATCTGCCTGGCCCAGGGATTGCAGGAAGGTGGAAAACTCTACACTTTCGAAATCAATGATGAGATGGAAGATTTTACCCGTCCCTGGATAGAAGGTTCGAATGTTGCCGATAAGATTGACTTCCGCATCGGTGATGCCAACATTGAAGCGCCCCAACTAGGCGTAAAATTCGATATGGCTTTTGTTGATGGCGATAAGCGTACCTATATAGAAACATATGAAATGGTTATGAGCATCCTGAACCCTGGAGGCTACATCCTTGCAGACAATACTCTTTGGGATGGTCACGTCATCGATCCTGCCTACGACCGAGACCACCAGACTCAAGGCATTCGGGCTTTCAATGATTTAATAGCAAGAGATCCTAGGGTAGAGGTTGTTATCTTACCACTACGCGATGGTCTTACACTCATCAGGAAAAAATAAAAAATCAATTAGAACAAGAAATGGCATGAATCCCCCATGAAAGATTCATGCCATTTCTTTTAGTATATGCACCCAAGTATAAGAAATTATGTAGGTTTTAACTCAACAGCCTTTTACTCAGCGCTCTTACAGGATACCATACAGCAAGCCAACCTACAGCAATTACAGTAACGAAGATAATGGCAACATCTGAGTAATGGACACTTACCGGATAAGCATCAACGATAAAGGAGCCTTCTGAATCTCCCAGACGTACAAATCCATATTGCTGCTGCAAAAAGCAGAGAAGTAAGCCCAATCCGATACCGATAACAGCACCTATCACAGCTATCATTCTACCTTCAAAAAGAAATACCCTGGTAATCTGCTTATCATTAGCTCCAAGATTACGAAGAGTCACTACATCATTTTTCTTATCAATAATAAGCATGGAAAGCGACCCGATGATATTGAAACATGCAACAACTAAGATAAAAGTCAGGAAGATATAAGCAATCATCTTCTCTATCGACATAATTTTAAAGGTATCTTCCTGTTGTTCAAATCTGTCAAGCACTTTATATTTATTACCAGCGATCTGCTGCATCTCAGCCTTTACAGCATCCAGATTGCTGCCCGGTTTCAAGCGTATCTCCAAATCAGAGAGCATACCTTGCTGTCCAAAGAGATTACGGGCAAATGAGATAGAAGTGATGATGTAGTTTTTATCATACTTAGCCTGTTTAACGGCAAAAAGCACTCCAGGAGAGTTGAGCGAGTCAACAACAAAACCATCACCTGGATTAGTCATATCCAGCTGTCCCTCCTTTTTAGGAGCATAGATTTTCAGGAAGCCATCCCATTGTGCTCCTATACCAAGGTTCTGAGCAAGACGAATACCTACGGTTCCGTATTCCAAATTGGCAGCATGCAAGGAGAAAGAGCCATCACCATATAAAATATCTGTAATATGAGAAAGTTCTGCAAAATTATCATCTACGCCCTTGATTTTCACCATTGCCTGATGATCATTATAGATAGCAAGAGCCTGATCTTCCACGGTTTCGGTCGCAACATCCACCTGTGGCAAAAGACGAATCTTGGTAAGAATAGGATCATCTGCAGGTGCAGTCTTTCCCTCAACAGGCACAACCTTGAGTTGTGGGTCAAAACTCGTAAAGAGTGAAGCTACCAGGTCATGGAAGCCGTTAAAAACACTCAGAACGATGACCAGAGCCATCGTAGCTACCGCCACACCTATTACTGAAATAGAACTGATGACGTTGATAACGTGCGTACTTTTCTTAGAGAAAAGATACCTGCGAGCTATAAAGAATGGGAAATTCATAATTCTATCTTACCTTATTTATATAATAGTATAGGGAGTCAAGAATTGCCGTCTTAACTCCCTTGTCTTTTTACTTCTTTACTCTTTTACTTTTTCAAGAGTTCATCAATGTGCTCCAAATAATCGAGACTATCATCAAGGAAGAAACGAAGTTCTGGAATGATACGCAACTGGTTTCTTACTTTTTTACCCAAGTCGAAACGGATAGTCTTCTCATTTGCATTGATATTCTTCAAAATTTCCTCTCCCTTTTCAGAAGGGAACACACTCAAGTAAGCAGTACAGATACTGAGATCTGGACTTACTCTAACCTTAGTAACACTTACCATCACACCATGCATCATGCGAGTTTGTGACTGGAAGATAAGACTCAACTCCTTCTGGAGAAGTCTTGATATACGGTTTTGTCTTGTTTCTTGCATAACTATTAACTATAAATTATTAACTATAAACTATTCAAGATCTACATGTGTTACCTCCACTTGTTCATGAAGGAAAATCTGTGCAGATTCCTTGAATTTATCCTCACTCTCTGTTGTGAGATATCGGCAAGAGCCTGTTTTGGTTATCATCTGTTCCATCTGCGGATGGCGCTTCAGATAATCTTTCAGACTGTTTGCTACATATTGTCCTTGCGGAACCACTCTTACGCCATCAGGAAGATTCTTCACAATGCTGCTCATAAGAAGCGGATAATGCGTGCAACCCAAAATAATGGTATCAATATCAGCGTCCTTCAGCATCAGCTGGTCGATGCGTTTCTTTACGAAATAATCAGCTCCCGGACTATCTGCTTCATTGGCTTCCACGATGGCAGCCCAAAGCGGACAAGCCACGCCATTCACCTGAATCTCTGGCCAAAGTTTCGAAATTTCCATATTATAACTTTGGCTTTTAATAGTACCTTCTGTAGCCAGAAGTCCCACGTGATTACTCTTGGTAATAGTACCAATTACTTCGGCAGTAGGGCGGATAATACCCAAAACTCTTCTGGTGGGATCCAACTCAGGAATATCGCGCTGCTGCAAAGAACGTAGTGCCTTAGCCGAAGCCGTATTACATCCCAGGATAACGAGATGACACCCCATAGAGAAAAGTTTAAGCACAGCCTGGCGTGTGAACTTATAAACCACCTCAAACGAACGCGAGCCATAAGGAGCACGAGCGTTATCACCCAAGTACATATAATCATACTGAGGCATCGTCTGGCGCAACCCATGCAGGATGGTCAGTCCGCCATAACCAGAATCAAAGACACCGATTGGTCCGGGATTAGAAGGCAACATCATTTTAAAGTCTCCTCCAGCAAAGCTGTAATATCCTCCCCCATCTCTTCGTTGAGATAAGGAGCTGCATTATTGTCTGTATTGATGATAAAGGCAAAGCCCTTCTGCTTGCCAATCTTTTTAGCTTCCTCGTTTATTTTTGCTTTGAGCGGAGCATAAGCATCATTCTCTGCTTGCTGCAACAGGCGGGTAGCCTCAGCCTTGAAGGCAATATTTTTCTCCATCAATTCACGCAATTCAGCCTGACGTTTCTCCAGAATTGTCTTGGCATAAGTGCGCTGTCCATCAAGAAATTCCTCATACTTAGCATTAAACTCAGTTTCTACACGTTTCGTTTCTGCATCGTATTTCTCACGGAGTTCATCCATATTATGCTTGGCTATAGCGTAACCAGGCATAGTATGAAAAACCTTATCAAAACTAAAGTAGCCAAAATGCAAAGGAGCAGATACTGCAATCTGTTGTTGCTGAACCTTTGCTGCAGGCGTTGTATGCTGGGCTGAAACAGTCAAAGAGATGAGAGCAAAAGCCAGAAATAAGAGATTCTTTTTCATGATGAGTGATACCGTTTATGATGAATACCTTATAAATACCTCGTTATTGAAAATGAGAAATAAGGGCAAGCACTTCTGCCTGCCCTCAATCTATATTCTTTTTATTTGCCTTGATTACTTAATCTTAGCCTGTACTTCCTTAGTAACGTCTACTACGTTAGTACCTGTATATACAGCTGCACCATCCTCGAAGATGAAGGTGTAGTTGCCAGCCTTGCCTACAGCCTCGATAGCTGTACGTACCTTTGCTACGATAGGCTGCATGAGTTCGCTGCTCTTCTTCTGCAACTCCTGCTGACCATCCTGGTAAGCCTGCTGAATTTTCTGCTGGAGAGTCTGCAACTCAGTTTCCTTCTGCTGCTTTGCTGTAGCATTCATTGTGCTGGAACCCTTCTGATACTCGTCAGCCTTACGCTGGAACTCATCCTGCATAGACTTCAAGTCATTCTCCTTCTGCTTCTGGAGAGCTTCCATCTCGCCATTAGCCTTAGCTACATCTGGCAAAGACTGCATAATCTGCTGAGTATTTACTTTACCAAACTTCTGAGCCATCATAGTCATTGGTGCACAGAGCATCAACATTAAAATAAGCTTTTTCATTGTTCTATTCTTTTTAATTATTAATTTCTAAATGAAGTTTTCATGCCGCCAACCATTGGCACATGCACTTACCGGCTGCAAATATACAATTATTATTTGGAATAACCTAATTTTTGGAGCACTTCGTTGCTAATATCTATCTTAGGAGAGCCAAAGATGATGCCGCTGTTGCTAGCTCTATCGAGAACAAGCGAATATCCGCGCAGGTCTGAAATCTCTTTTACGGCTGTATAAATCTCTTCCTGAATAGGTCCCATCAATGCCTCACGCATCTTATAAAGGTCGCCTTCTGCACCAAAATATTTTTTCTTCAAATCGCTAGCCTCCTTCTCTTTCTGCATGATGGCATCCTGCTTAGCCTTCTTCTGCTCCTGAGAAAGGAACACTACCTCGTTCTGATAGTTCTTATACATGGTGCTTGCCTCTGTGTTAAGAGCTTCTACCTCAGCCTGCCATTTGCGGCTTACCTGATTCAGCTGCTCGTTGGCACGCTCATAAGCGGGTACATTCTTCAAGATGTACTCCATATCTATCAATGCATATTTCTGTGCATGTGCTGAGATGGCTGCTACAGCCATCATCAGCATCAATACTATTTTCTTCATAAAACCCATTTTTAGAATTCCTGACCTAAGATGAAGTGGAACTGGCTTCCACCCTTCTTATATGAGCTACCATTCCATACTGTATCGAAACCGTAAGCCCAGTCAATACCCATCAGACCAACCATAGGCAAGAAGATACGTACACCGACACCGGCACTACGTTTCATGCTGAATGGGTTGAACTTCTTGGTTTCATACCAGGCGTTACCAGCCTCTACGAAGGTCAAACCGTAAATGGTTGTGTTACCTAAGAGGAATGGATAGCGAAGCTCCAATGAGAAGCGGTCGTATGCATAAGCATAGTAACCGGTTGTAGGACTGTAAGATACAGAACCATTCTCATAACCACGGAGTCCGATTGTTTCCTCACCATAATATGATGAGTATCCACTCATACCGTCACCACCCACATAGTAGGTCTCGAACGGACTCTTCTTATACTTGTTGTAAGAACCGAGCAAACCGAGTTCTACACGGGTCATCAATACGAAGCACTTCTGACCCTCTGTGAGTGCAGTATAAGTCTTTGCCTTGAACTTCCACTTATGGTATTCAATCCATCTGTACTTCTCCTGCTGCTCAGCAGAATAGGTTGGCGACTTAGAATCGTTGGCAAGATTCTTGTAGTCCTTGTTGTCGAACGCACTCCATGGTGGAGTAAGGTTGACACTTGCCTCAAACTCTGAACCACGACGTGGGAAGAGTTGGTTATCGGTTGATGTACGGTTCAATGCGATGGTCAAGTTCAAGTTGTTCGCATTACCGTTGGTCATCAACATATAGCTCCAGTTCTTCATCATGTAGCGCTGGTAAGCCAACTGTACAGACAAGGTGAAGTAATCATCTGGCCAACGGAGGCGCTTACCCCAACCGAGGCTCACACCCACCATCTGGATGTACTTGTCTGGATCGTAATAGTTCTCGTAATTATTGTAGTAACTGGAACCATAACCATACATATAACTGTAATAGTTGTTCATGTAAGCACTATTGTAATAGTTGCTTGACACGTCGGTACTCTTACTGTAGTATGCACCTACGCTGAACTGGATAGGGCGCTTGCCGCCAAACCAGTTGGTAGAGTAGCTTACGTTATAGCTCTGATAGTAGGTACCATTGGTCTGTGCACCGATACTCAGCACCTCACCATCACCGATAGGCATGATACCACGATGCTCCTTATTTTTGTTGAAGAGGTTTGCCATAGAGAAGTTGTTGAGCTTCAAGCCCACACGTCCGATGACACCCGTCTGACCCCAACCGAGCGAGAACTCAATCTGGTCGTTACTCTTCTGCTCCAGGTTCCAGTTTACATCAACCGTACCATCTTCAGGATTAGGCTTTACATCCGGGCTAACCTTCTCAGGATCAAAGTGTCCCATAGAAGCAAGCTCACGAGCCGAACGCATCAGAGCATCCTTAGAGAAAAGGTCGCCTGGCTTGGTACGAAGCTCACGGCGCACTACGTTTTCGTAAAGACGGGTATTACCATTGATACGTACATGGCTCAGATAAGCCTGAGGTCCCTCTGTTACGCGCATCTCCAAATCGATAGAATCGCCATCAATATTGATTTCAGTCGGTTCGATGCGAGAGAACACATAACCATTATTATAGTAGAGGTTAGAAACAGCGTCGTCATCTTCGTTCAGGCGCTTACCCAATATTTTCTGGTTATATACATCGCCCTTCTTCATACCAAGCAATGCTTCGAGATAAGCTGAAGAGTAAACGGTATTACCTGCCCAGGAGATGTTGCGGATATAGTATTTCTTACCTTCATCTACCTTGATGTAGATATTAACGTGCTTCTCATCGAAGTTGCTCACGCTATCTTCCAGAATCTGAGCATCACGGAAACCATACTCATTATATTTGTCGATGAGTTTCTGCTTATCTTCCTTCCAGCGCTCAGGAGTAAACTTCTTCGACTTGAAGAAAGTAGCGAACTTACCAGCCTCGTGAGTCTTGGCAAAAGCACCTTTCGAGAAAAGTCCACCCTTAATCTTGCGGTCAGAAAGCTGTTCGTTTCCATCGATTGTTATCTGATGTACCTTGATTTTTTCTTTCTTGTCAACAACAACATCCAGGATTACCTGTCCCTTGTTGGCAACATCATCGCGCTGGTTAATCTGGATATCAGCGTTCTTGAAGCCCTTATCATCGAAATACTTCTTGGCGAGAATCTTGGCACGGTCGAGCATATTCGGAGTTACCTGAGTGCCCTTTACCATACCCAACTTCTGCTCCATATCTTCACGCTCGCTCTTTTTCAAACCAACATAGTTGATATTAGAGATACGTGGACGAACCGCAAGATAGATATGGAGATAAAGCTTCTCACCTACGATAGAGTCGGCAGCGATAGCCACCTTCGAGAAGAGTCCATGTTTCCAGTAGCGCTTTACGGCATTGGTAATCTCGTCGCCAGGCACAGTAATCTCGTCGCCCACACTGAGGCCTGAGATACCTGTGAGAACATAGTCTTCGTAGCCCTCAACACCCGAAACATTGATACCACCAATCTTAAGGGTACGAGGTGTACCAGCATACGAGATGTCAGGGTTTACGATTTTATCTTGTGCCTGAATCTGCATGCATGCCATTACGCCGAACAGCAGGATGAAAATCTTTTTAAATCTATTCATTTATACCTTATTATATATAATATGATTTTTCTATGCTTGTATGAGGTTTTCCTATTTCTCCTCCTCTTCCACCTGTGCCTCGGTTTTTCCAAATCGACGTTGGCGGTTCTGATAACTTGCTATTGCCTTATGCAGATCTTCTTCATTGAAGTCTGGCCAGAAGGTATCACAGAAATACAACTCTGAATAAGCTATCTGCCAAAGAAGATAGTTGCTGATACGGAGTTCACCTCCTGTACGTATCAGGAGTTCAGGATCTGGCATGAAACTGGTCTCAAGATGCTTTTCGAAGTTCTCCTCTGTCAGTTTATCCTCTATCTGCTCATAGGTTGAACCTGACTCCAATGCTTCTTTTACCATTTTCTTTGTAGCATTCAGGATTTCCCAACGTGAAGAATAGCTCAATGCTACAACCATAGTCATAGCATCGTTCTTCGCAGTATGGTCCATGGTCTCCTGAAGCTTGTCCTGCACCTGTTGTGGCAGGCGTTTCAAATCGCCTATCACACGGAAGCGGACATTATTCTTCATGAAGATTTCATCTTCGAGCGATGTCAGTACCAGTCCCATCAAGGCAGCAACCTCATCGGCCGGACGGTTCCAATTCTCTGTAGAGAAAGTATAGAGGGTGAGATATTTTACCCCCAACCTGGTACACTCCGATGTAATTCGGCGCACGGTATCTACTCCAGCCTGATGGCCGTAGCTACGCTCCTTGCCCCGTTCTGTTGCCCAGCGACCATTGCCATCCATAATGATAGCGATGTGCTCTGGAATCCTGTTCATATCTAAGTTGTCCATCATTCTTCTTTATTACAAGTTTTACATTTTGCACTGAAACTATAGGTCACCGAAACGGCTATGGTAGAATAGCAGTCGGAATTCTTGAAAATGCCACTGCTCTTTACCCAGTAAGGGTCTTTCACACCATCCAGTTCATCGCTGAGCGAGAAATGGAAAGTCCAGGCCAGTCCCAAGTTCAACCTTTCGTTCACTTTATATTTTGCGCCGATGCCTAAAGGCACGTTGGCTGTAAATACATTTTTTTCGTTACCTTTTACATAGGTTGCTCCCAGGCCACCCAGTATATAAGGAACCAGGCGCTGGGCTCCGCGATAGTCTCTGCCTGTTCCGTAGGGCCAGAAGTTGTACTCGAACACCAGATTCATATCCACCAGCGTATGATTGAAACTATAGGGATTCTCCGCATAATCAGGATAGAAAGTATCCACATTCGCCGAAGAACCTTTTATTTTTCCAAAGCCCACGCTCAGTTTCAAGTCCTTGTAGGGGTCGAAGTTGTATCTTCCCACCAGAAAACCGGCAGGTTGCATGTCGCCAAGCACATTTCCGTTAAAGTCGCCTTCATAGGTCATTACTCCCACACCGGCGCCTATCTCCATGCGATATTGCGGATCGTCCTGTGCACGAACCGCCATACAGCCCAGAGTTAAGAAGGCAAGCAGGATGATTAATCTTTCTTGCTCCAGCCATCTATATTGAAACGTCCTCTCCATACGTATCCGTTTCTGATAATCCAATAATAATGTTGCTTGTCACGGCAGAAAGCAAAACGACCTTCATTAGCAAACTTAGCAGGCAGAACAACCATCGCATCCTGCTTCCAAGTCAATCCGGCATCCTGGCTCTTATACCATTTGCCGTTACTGCCTAAAGCCACGAAGCCTGTATCGGCAGCACAGGTAATTACCTGATCCAGCCAAGGCATCTTTCCACTTTTATTTTTTTCGATTTCCAGATAGTTCCACTGTCCGTCTTCATTTGCATCATAGTCAACCGTGCGCAACCATGTGGTAGCGATCGTATCATTCAAAGCCTTGTCGCGAGTACCCATCAGCATTACGTTCTCTACATCCTTAGCAGAGAGTACGCCAGCCACATTCATTGAAATATTCTGTGTTGGCAAATAGTCTGCATCTTTATCAAGTTTCTCTGCCTCCCAGCTGGCACCCTTATCTTTTGAAACAGAGATACCTGCAGCAGTATATGCATAGAGATACTTGCTGCTTGCACCAATGAGCTGCTTGATATCTGCATTTTCTGAAACCACTGTCCATGTTGCTGCATCGGCAGAAGCATAAACCTTGCCGCCATCAGAAATATAGAGTTTGCCATCCAGCGCTACTGCACTCTGATAAGCGGCACTACTTAAGCTTACGTTCATCATAATAGATGACCAAGCGTTGCCATCATTGATGGCTGAATTCAGCACCTTAGTACCCTCGGCAGTCTTGCCGAATACATAGATATGATCACCACAAGCTACAGCCTTCAGGTCAGAGAACGCTGCCAACTGACTGTTGTTCTGAGCCAACTCATGCCACTTAAACTCATAAGGCAACTCCTTATGTACGTTTACGGTAACCTTATACTCGGCATAGGCAGAGTAGTCGTTGCTGTAAACTCTAATAAAGCGAGGCTTTGAGAAGTTGATGGAATCAGAGCTTGAGTAGTAACCTGCGACAGAATCAGTCTTGTTGATATCCATCAGAAGGATAGGACTGCTATTCTTGCTGCTGATAGTAGCCAATATGGCAGTATCCCTCACCCCACAAGGCAAGGAATCTACGTTATAAATCAAGCGTTGTGCCTGATCAATGTAAAACTTATAGTCAGAGCCAGTCACATTAGCCTTGAGCAAGGTATCTTTACCTGCCTTCGTTTTGGTATATCTGTCAAGACTACCCAACGAGAAAGCCGTGATGGCTGTATCATGTGTATATTCTACTGTTGTTTCATCGCTGCTCAAGCAAGAAGAGAGCGAGAGCGTAGCTGTAATCAGCGCTATGAAAGCAAAAAACTTCCTTTTCATTCTATCCTATTTTATTTTTAGCTGCAAATTTACTGAGAATTCTTTAAAAACTCGACCTTTTCTCCTTATTATTATGCAAATTATTCATTTTAGGCGCATTTTTTAAGTTTTTTAGTGATTTCGAGGCGTAAAAACGAAGAAATCCCGCTTCTCTTGCGAGAAACGGGATTCCATATTTAGTATAAATTCGAAATGTCGAATTAGAGCTGTGGACCAGCAGCAACGAGAGCCTTACCAGCCTCGTTTGTC
>CAVHWE010000016.1:0-21398 GCA_963639495.1 bacterium
TGATAGCCATGGAACGTTTCTTTAAGTTGGTTGTATTCAATTACATCTACGGCAATGGAGACGACCATCTGAAAAACTTCTCTATCATGAGAATTGGCGAGCATTACCAACTTGCTCCCGCCTATGACCTGATGAACACCTGTCTCCATATCGAGGGCGATGACCTGGGTTTGAATGGTGGTCTTTCTCTGACTCTGGAGAAAAGTGATGTGTATGAGCGAACTGGACATCCTTGCCGTCTGGACTTTGAGAGATTCGGAGCGCTTATCGGTCTGAAGAAGAAGCGTATAGAAATGATTCTTGACTCTTTTTCTGTCTTGCCTGACGAAGTAGAGCATTTGGTCAACAATTCTTTTTTGAATGACAAGCTGAAACGTACCTATTTGCGAATAGTCAAAGAACGAATTCAGAGATTCAATCGTAAATCTGAATGAGAAATATTTTGGTTAGGAGAGATGTCTATCCATGGACAATCTCCCTGAGCCAAGAAAAGATTTAGGAAGCCCTACTGACAATAGTGTCCGCAGTGCGGACACTATTGAATTAAAACGATTATATGTTGGTCATATCTGTATAAAACGTGTTATTGAGGGACACCTTGGGGGACATCTTGGGTGACACTGAGTGACATTTTTATAGATTCGGTAGGAGCGCACTCGTTTTTATTGCTGTTCTTACAATACTGCTTAAAAGTAATTCCCCATATTTATAACATCAAAAAAGACAGCCAACAAAGTGACTGTCTTTAATTGAATGGGATAAATTATCGTCCTCGATGGTAGTGCTGCTCTTCTTCCTGAGCAACAACCTCTTCTTTTTCCATTTGCTTGGCAACTTCCTTCACGTCATCAGTTGCATCCTCTGGGAGACCGTAGCGGATGAGGTTATCCTTGATTTCCTCTGCGCTTACCTTGCGCATTACATCGTATGTACCTCCAACTGTAGGATTATATACTACAGCATAATGCTCATCCTCTATAAGAAGGTCATCACCACGATATTTTGTCGCTGAGAGATTGATTTTGGACAAATCAGGAGCATCACCCTGATCATATTCCTTTGCCTCGGTGAGGAGTGCATTGTAATCGCTATCATTTTTGAACTTGTCAAGACGGTCTGTTGCATCGGTAGTCTGGAGATACGCCACTGAAGCGTAATACATCGTTGGGGTTTTCTCTTGCTTCTGCTCAGCCTCTTGTCTTTGTTCCTGGTCTATTTTCAGCTGCATGGCATCAATATGCTGGTTGATCATGTGAGAAGCCTTCTTCACATCGGTAAGCGTAGTTTTGATGAACTCAGGCGATTCCTTCAAGCTATCGAGCCAGTTTTTCAGATAACTGGCACTGTCTTCCTTCAAGTGCTTGGTCATACCGAAACGCTGGGCTACCAGGGCGGCACTCAGTTCGGCAACAAGTTCCTCACGGGCATATTCTGCGCTTCCGAAAGATGCAGGCTTCAATCTGCCCAAATGGTTCTCTGAACCCGTAGAGTGAGCCATCTCATGTCCGAGATTGGTGTAGAAGGACTCTCCATCCTTGAACTGGCGTTTCTCAGGAATGACAATCTCATTCTTCGAAATGCTGTAGTAGGCATTGTCACCATAAACAGGCTTGATAGGACAGATCCATCCGTTTTCCTTGATCATCTTATCCATGGCTGGGAAAGAGAAGTCATCACCATGATTCAATGGTCGGTTCACTCCTGCAGCTGCCTCCAGCTTCTTATAGAGTTCCGGACGAGCCTCCTGCAAGTTGGTCTGTGCCACATTAAACACATTGTAAACCTGCAATTTGGGATATACGTTATACTCCTTGCGTCGCTCTTCGGACATCAGGCGGTAGTCATCGTATTTGATTTTCTCCCTTGTCTCTTTGTTCACAACGGTGAAAGTCGTGATGAAAACCGGGAAACTCTTCTCGCCTTTGAGGATTGTCACCTGAGGCAAAGCTTCACCATTGTTGTCCTTAACCTGCTGTCTTTTTCCTTGCTTGTCCTTATTGAAGTTCAGACCGGCCACTCTGTCGAAGGTGCAGAACACAGGCAACTTATATCCCTGCTTCTCACAGTGCATCATGAGCATCAGGGCATTCATGCCGTTATACTCACGCCCTGACAGGTTCTTAGGCCATGTCAGGGAACCTTCAGTGAACCAAGGCTTCTTCCAGTCGTTCTGCAAGGTGTTGATCTTCTCAATCATCATCTCGGCAAACTTGTCCAAAGCCCGGTCTTCACTGCTACGGCCATCTGTATTATATTTCTTGTAATCAGCCATAATCATTCATTATTGGTTGGTGGATGCAGCTTTCTTCTCCCATGGAGTAAGCTCGGTGATACGGCAAGTGAGGTCGAGGCGGTCGTTGTAGGCTCCCACCTGCAAATCACCCTTGGCATTGATGCCAGCCTTTGCCTGTACCCAGTCTGCCTTTGTTGTGTCGAACTGCATGAAACGAATCCAGGTGTAGGCATAGTTGTCACCGTCCTTCTCGCTGCTGTAGGCAGAGAATAGGGTATAAGGCTTGCCCTTCTTGTCGGTCTTCACATCAACCTGCTTACCGATAGTTCCTCTGAACTCAATGGTGCCGGTGATTGCGTCCCGGCTTCCTGCATTGAAGGTATTCACTCCCGAAGCAGAGAGATTGAGGTAAAGCGCATCGCCTTTTTTATGGAATTGGAGAACTCCTGCCACCTCGATACGGGAACCTACGGGATAGTTGACCAGTTCAGCCTGGTTGTCACCATCCTTGGCCACGCTGATTTCTACAGTCTTGTTGATACCGGTCTTGGCTTGAACCACTACGCTGATTCCAAAAGAGATAAACTGCTTACCTTCCTTGTTGGCACGCATCTGTGCCTGGCGACACACCGTGCCGCATACGGTTACATTACATTTAATCATAATAAACTTGGCTTATTGTTTTACTTCATTATTTGATTTGAACAGATTCCTGTCTGTCCTGCTGATTGTCAACGCCTTTCTGATAGTTCTGTGACATCTGCTGAGATACCGTCGCTGCCTGGATGATAGAGGCAACACCTCTGCGCTTGTCATCAGTGCTCAAATCGGCATTGCTGAGTGTCTGCTGGAGCTTCGTCATTTCTGCCTGGGTCAGTTCTCTTGTAAACTGGACGGTTCCATTATTTACATGGAGATAGGGTTTACCATCCTGAATGTTCACGGAACAGGCTTTATAAGAGGGAAGGAGCGAGGAGAGGTCGATGCTCTTGCTGACAACCGAGTCGGTCACTTTTTGCATTTTCTCTTCTTCGCTCTTGTTGTCTATCTGCAGGGCAAGTGCCATGAGAGAGGTGAACATGGTCATAGCCATCTCAACGACAGGGTCATCGCCTGGCATTTTCACTCCGCTGTCCTCAGATGACAGAAGCTTCTTCATCCAGTCTTCAGGACTTTGTGCTGTGTCAGTCACTTCGCCTTGTGAGGCAGGATTGCTAACCTTGTACTGAGCGGTGATGTCCTTGCCGTTGTGGAGAGTCTGCAACTGGATGTTTCCCTTTTGAGAGATTTCAGCAAGATACGCAGCAGGGTCTATATCCCGTGCCTTGCCATCCGCAGAGATGCTTTTCACCCCAAAATGCAGATGCTCACCAGTGGTTCTGGTTCCCGTATTGCCAGTCACGCCCAATCGCTGACCGGCATTTACAGTGTCGCCTGTCTTGACGGCAATGCTGCTCAGGTGCATGTAGGTACATTGATACTTGCTGCCGTCATTTCTGTTGTATTCTACAGTGACAGACAGACCACCTGCAGTATTCGGATTGTTATTGACCTGAGTAACCTTGCCCTTGTCTTCCGTAGCCAGTACATTGTCATGCTTGGCTTGAATGTCGATGCCCTTGTGCATTTGCGTGTTGGCCGGATTGAGCGGATCCTTCCTCATGCCGAAGGGTGACGTAACGAGCATAAACTCGTTTCTCTTCAAGGGATAGGAATACTTTTCATTCTCCTCAGGCTTTGAAACACTCGTTTTCTGGCTGCTTTGTTCTCCTTGCTGATGTGGATTGGCTTCGGTACCGAAGGATTTGCCTTGCGATTTCATTTCCTTCATGACCATCTGGTCATACTTCTGCAGGTTGTTCTTCTCGATGATGCTTTGAAGACTTGAAGCGTACTTCTTGTTGGAGGCATAACCGGAGTTCTGCAGTCCGTTTGTCCATCCCTTGTAGTCATCGGGGGATAGCTTGAAGAGCGAGCTGTATCTCTTGTTTCCTTTCAGAAACTGTGAATGATGCTCGTATGAGTCGCCAACAGAAGCGTATTGACAGAACTTCTCGTTGGGACGGTCATCGGTATATACGAGGTACTTGCCTCCGTTCTGAACCCAACCGGAAGTAGCCTTGATGCCGAAATGATTGTTTCCCTTTCGGGATAACTCGCTCTGTCCGCTTGCACTCTCGCAGATACCTTGTGCAAGTGTGACAGAAGCAGGTATGCCATATCGGCGCATCTGCTCCATGGCATACTCTGCATATTGTTCTACATATTCTTGATTCCTTGACATGATGATTACATGTTATCTGTGTATTCCTGATGAATTGTTCTGTTCCTGTTGAGGGTTCTCTACCTTGGAGGGAGAGATTTCCCCTGTGGCACGTTTGGGGGCTTCCAACTGGTCGCAGATGGCAACCCGTTCTCCTGCACGGATGAGCTTTGGCAGATAGATGTCGAGAGCGTGGTATGGGAACCCAGCCATGGCCAGAGGCTTGCCGTCTGCATCCTTGGTATGGGAACTCTTGGTGAGCGTGATGCCCAGGATCTTTGAAGCTTTCTCGGCATCTTGACAATAGGTCTCGTAGAAGTCACCACAACGGAAAAGTAACACTGCATCAGGATGTTTGCCTTTTAGCTCGTAGAATTGCTTTAACATCGGTGTCATTGCTACAACGGCAGCCTTTGTCTCAGCCTTAGTCTTCTCTTCCTTTGCCTTTTCTTCCTTCTGCTTCTGCTCTTTCTTTTCTGGAGTTTCCTCTTTCTGTTCCTCCGTAGCCTTGTCTTCCTCTTGCTGAGCGGTGTTCTGCTTTACCTCATTGCTCTGAGCTTCCTGCTCCGATTTTTCAGTGCCTACAGCTACCGCATCGGTCCGGTCTTTGCGCAGTACATCGGCAAAAAGACTGGCAGCAAGGTGTTTCTTGTAGTCCTGCATGTTCTCGGCGAGCCACATACGTTGCCACTGGGATGGTGAAATCTCACGAGGTTTGAGCTTTTCTCCATTCACTGTAGGCATACAGAGGATGACACTTGGCTGATTGTCCGTCTCCTTGGTCTTGAAGATGTTGACACGTTGGATTTTGTCCACCTCTTCGGCAGGAACGTTGCTCTTGAAGAGGTCAACCTTCATTTCCGGCTTATTGGAAGCTTCCATGTAGTATTTCTGTGCCATGTCCTGACGCATAGTGTCTGAAAACTCCTCGTCTCCTTGCTTTACTGTGGTGAAGAACAGGTTTACATCGGCCTTGTCTGGATATACGCTGAAAGCCTTTTCATTCTCAGGCTTCAGATAGAGTGCCCACTTTCCTTCATCGTCACGCAGCATAAGTATCTTGTCGAAGTCCACTGCTCCTGAGCGTTTCACAGCATCTGAGACATCAAGCAGGGTGATGGTCTCCAGGCTCCAGTTGTTGAGTCTGGCAACAGAGACTGCCTTGCCGTCAAAGAAACTGTCGTCAGGACGGTAGCCCATGGAACCATCAACATTGTAGAAGGTGACAGTTTCATATCCTTCCTTCTGTAGGGCATGTTCGATACGACCTTTCTTCATGCCAGGAATGTCGTTATCCATACCCAATGATGCACCTTCTGGAAGGACTACATCGGCCATCTTTCCCTCTGCATCCTTTACGAGGACAAACTCCTTGGTGGACTTGTTGGGAAGGGTCTTGATCTCGTCAGCCACATAGTAGTGCTTTGGGAGGATGCTCTTGATGGCATCTGCCTGATTTCTGGCAGTCTTGCTGTTCAATTCAACCTTTTCGCCACGTTCTGCCTTGTGGAGCATATCTACGGCATTGTTGACATCCCTCTCCAGTATATCAATGAGACAAGGATTCTCTTTCAGTTCTCTTGCCCAATAGTCGGTCATCGCCATACTTTCTGGGGAGAGCTTGGCTGAGATTCCCAATTCCTGGAGTTTTACGGCGGTGGCAACCTCTGTGACCAGACGCTCCTGTTTCATAGCATCCTCTGCAGAGACCTTTCCGTTCTTCGTTACCATACCTTCACGAGCCAGTCGCTGCCCATGGCCAGTGGCTGTAACAAGTAGCGATACTGCATCACGGGCATAATCCTCATATTGTTCGTAGGAAGATGCTTTGGGCAGGAAGACAATGTCTTTCTTGCTGTCGTAATGTGCTACACCAGTAGAGTCACTGCGGATTTCGACCATGTTCTCACGTGCTTTTTCCAGAAGCTTTTCTACACCTTGGCGAATGGCAGTGGAGGCTGACTCTACATTCTTTCGGTCGTTCAACCTGCCATATTCCTGTACTGTTGCTTCAAAGGAGGTCTTGTCAACCATGGGTAGGGTAGTCTGCTCGATATTGAACAGGGCTCTGACTTCACGGCTTCTGATTCCTTTGTAGTCAGCTTGCTTGTCTGAAGGGAGAGCCTGGTAGTCTGCACGGCTGATTTTGTCCTCAGGGTTGTGCTTGTTGACATACTCGTTCCAGTTGTACCAGAGGAACGGTACTCCTTTCTCTTTTGATTGAACAGACTCACCACGTTTCTTCGCTTCCGAAAAAAGCGTATATTGGTTGGTCTTGTAGCCGTTTTGAGCGGCGTGCATTCCTAAGATGATGGCATTGAAGGCTGATACCTGCAAATGCTTCTGGTAGAGTCCAGGAGCCTTGCGACCGTTGTTGTCCAGCCAAATGCCATTATCTTCCTTGGCTTTCCCGAACGCCTTGGTGAACAGTTCCACCTGACGTTCTGCAGCCATCTTTTCTTGCTGATTCTTTTCTGTCATGGATATGATGTTTTTGTGATCATTGCTTATAGCCAAGAACCCCAAGTACCTTGGTCTCGGCTATGGATTTGATTTCCCACTCTGTCACACTGCTGCTCATGTGCTGACGTAGCATGCGGTCTGCTTCCTTTGTCGAAGGAGCATTGACGTAGATGGTCTGTGGTGAGAACTTCTTTACGCCAGTGTCTTCATCCTCAGTGACAAGGGAGACAACGGTCTTGTACCAGTGGTTGCCTTCATTCTCGTCTTCTTTCAGAATCTCAGTGATAGGTTCACGTGAGATGGCCGTGATGTCGAAGTCTCTGGTACCGATAAGCTCTGTAGCAGCTTTGGTGGCACGTTTCTCGGTCTCGGTGAAGCTCTCGGCATCAACCAGGTATTCTTCACTGACTTTCTTGTTTTTTCCAGTGTCAAGGGTTTTACCGTATTTGACACGGAACTTATACCAGTATCTTTTCATCTTTGTTCTATGTTATCTTTGAGCAAGTGGTCTCTCGATGACTGTCTGTCGTTCGCCAGCCTCGTATTTTTCGGATGCAATCTGTCGCATCTGGTCATTCTTTGCCAGCACAGCATTGGCAAGGGTACTAAGAGGTAATGCGCCTTGTCGGTAGGCATCCACAACTCTTTCAGGAAGAGCTATGGTGCAGGGCACTCTGTCAATGTTTGCTATCAGGCAGTTGGCTCTTATCTCCGGATTCTGGATGCGTGCATTCAGAGGCTCTTCGGGATAGATGCGATAGTTGACTCTGCCACCAGTTTGTTGCGGATGATCCTGTGCCTTGAAGTTGTCCAAGGCTTCATGTCCTGCCTTATTGAGAAGATTCATGCCTCCCATGCCTATGAGTACCATTTTGAGAATCGGGTTCTTGACAAACATACCTGCAACAATGCTTGCAATAGGCATCATGTTGTCCTTGATATTGATGGACTTGGTCTTACCAGTGAACATGCCGACGAGCATATCGGGAAGCATAGCCAATACATAGCCAAGATTATGGCCTATGTCGCTGATACCGTTGAGGCCGAATGACGTGAGAAGCCCTTGCCAACCGTTCATGTTAGTCTGTTCGGGCTGCGTGTTACTGGCTTCACCTTCAGATTGGTTCACTTCTTCTGTTGGTTCTGCCTGTTGTGCTTCCTCAGTTTGTGACTTGTTCTGGGGTTTCTGCTCCGCTTGTTTCTTCTTTTCCTGCTGCGTTCGTCTGTATTCATCCTCCTTTCCTGGTGCAATGATCATGGGAACATCGGAACGGTCATTGAGTTTATCACCAACATGGGTGACGAGCATGTCGCTTCCTATCCATGTGGCGGCTGTCTTCAAGCCACCACCCAATCCTCCCATACAGGCAAGGTCGGTTACTGAGCCAAGGGCAATACCTGCATTCTTTTCCCAGACCGATGGCTTATACCGCTTCTCTGCCTCTGAGTCTATCTTTTGCTCCAATGGCGATTTTGCGACTTCCTGCGGTAGGTAGAAGATGGTACTTGTGGCAGCCTTTCGCATGATGTAGTCGATGGATGATTTCGGTATTTTGTCCTTTATCATCTTATCGATCATCTTCTGTTCCATGGAAGCATTGACCGTGATATGCTGTCGCTTCAACTCTTTCTTGACCATCGCGATATAGTCTTCCGTGGTCTTGGATGTCCATTTGCCGATGTATTTGAGGGTGTCATTTTGCGCCTGCATGGATGCCATACCTCCGTCAGGTCCAGCTGCTGCTGCCATCAGACCTGCAAACGAATTGGAGTTAGACCGCAACTCGTCTGCAAGCTTGTTCTGTAGGTCATTCCGAACTTTGTTCATTATCGGTATGACCTTAGTATTGAATATCTTATCCTGTTTTGACTCTACCATAGCTTTATGTTTACAAGTTTAATTGGTTGAGGATTTGCTCCCTGGTCTGTTCGATGGCGTTGTGATAGACTTCCATCTGTTTCGGGAAATATTCCTCCAGCCATTCGTCCTTCTCGATGTTGTCGTTGATGAACTTGATGGCCAGATTTCTTTCTATTTCAATGGCTGCTTCGCCTTTCTCGCTGTTGTTGAACCAAGCCTTAGTCCACCATCTGATTCCCGACTTGTCGGGATAGACGCTCACCAGGCGTGGAATGTCGAAGCTTTGCACATCGATGTCCAGTTCTGCCAGTGGGTCAACTATTCCGCTTGTCGCTATTGCCCGGTCTTGTGCTTTTTTTTTTTTCGATGGCGCTCATGCTCGACAGAAAGATCTGATGGCGCAAAGCGAGATAGTTGAGGAAATCTCCAATAAGGAGGTTCTGTACTCGCTCGGCTATTGGAATGCTTCTTGATCCCATTCCCAATGGATTCGCCATGGAAGGCAGGGTTTCATAGAAGTAGTTCTTCATGGCCGACATGGTGAAGATGTTGCGAAGTGCAAGTTCTGTATGCTCTGGTAGGGCATAGATGCCTTGGCTCATGTCACTCATATAGTCGGGGAAGAAGCGCATCATGAGGTCTTCGATCTCCTTCTGGTCTTTGTCGTACATGGTATGAACATCCATATCAAGAGTGACGAACTGAGGTGCTGCACCTGGCTTGCCGTTCTGTTCCATCACTTTCAGATTGCTATAGATCATGGTGAGGAACTCCAGTGGATTGAGTTCTTCCCCCTTGTATTTGACTTCTACATGGAGAGAGTCGGCACTGACAGCGATGACTTGCCCTGCCTTTACCTCTTTGCCGTAGTTGGCGAATACGTTGCTCAGGTGGGCATAGGTCACTTCATAGTCACCGTATCGGGTAATCTGGTAGATGCCGTGAATAGCATCGTTGCCCAGACCTGTCACCTTGCCGGTAGCTACGGCAGACAGCAGATAGTTCTTGACCTTGAAGTCAACTCCATGATGGAAAAATGACTCTCCAGTGTGCGGATGTTTCTGTTTGCCGTAGCCCAAGGACATGGTCACTTCTCCGTTTCTTTCCTCGAATGGCATGCAATAGCCACTGTCGGAATGCAGTATCATTTCTTGTGTATAGTGCATTGTATAATACTTTGTTATAGTGTTTGTTATCTTCGTCTGCTTACAGTATTGGTTTGCTCTACTTCTTGCTGCTTTTCTTCTTCCTTGTGGTTGCTTGCCTTGCGGTCACTGTTGCCACCAAGTAGGCTGCTTAGATTGGCATTGTTGCCTATCATCATCATTCCAAGTACGGCTCCAGCTATCTTGCCTAACCATCCGAAGCGACCGAAGACGAGGAGGGCAGAGACTACAAGTCCTACAAGGCTAAGGCCTGAGACGTTACCTTTGCCTATGTTGCTGAAGAAGTTTCCGAACATGTCACCGCCATGACCAGAGAACATGGCTCTAAGGAAGCCAGACATACCGCTCCACTTGGAATCCACGCTGCTGATAGCGCCATTAACATTGTCAGAGAGTCCTGTAACAGAGTCTTTCAAGTCTTTCACGCCATCGCCAATCCCTGATACGGTGTCGCCAATCTTCTTGGTGGTGTCTTCTCCTATGACGGCATCGCTGACTATGCCAACAACGCTTTTGTCTGTGGTGAGCTTCTCCCAACCAATGTAACCGAGACTTCCTCCGACTACTGCGCTTTTAGTGGCAGTACCTACGCCTTTCAAAGTCTGCTGAGGATGAAGCACAGCACTACCCACTGTGTGTGCAGTTGCACTGGTCATCCTTCCTCCCAATCGGAGAGTTGATTTTAAAAATGAACCACAACCCATAATGATTTTTATTTCTAAATGATTGTACTATTGTTTGTTAACCGAATATATTGAACCTTTACTTCAATGTCTTGCGTTCCTTCGCCATCGTTCTTTGCATCGCTGTACAATGGTAGGCTTGTCAACTTCACTCCTGGCTCCATAGTCTATTTCTGCCCATACGTCTGACAGTCTGGTATATTTCACTGCCCGTATCAACCGTTTGAGTTTCTGGTTCATCAGTTTGAGTTTCGGTCGTATGCCAAAGACTATCTCCAGTCGCTGCTTCTCTGTCATCTTGTTATTAGAGAGGCATACCTGCCTGACATCATTGACTATCTCGACACTGCTCATGATAAGTTCCCGATAGAGTTTGTTGCGATTGGAGGACAGAGCCACGGCAAGGGAATTTGTCGTATGATGGCTAAGCTGGTAGCTGTAGGTTCCGAGTTGTGCCACGAGTCGGTCTATCTCGTGATAGAAACCATAGATCTGAGCTGCATAGCTGATGATGCTGTTGAACTGGTCAAGATAGTTATTGAACTCCTTCTGTAGGTTGGTAGTACCTTCTACCTCTTCCTTGATCCATATATGGCCTGTAGATACAAGTTGCATCATCTGTTCCTGCTGCTTCAACTCTTTCTTGGCTTTGTCGGTATATTGGAATATCATACCTGCCAGGACTGGGTCATTGCCTTGGGCACGGAGAAAACTCCCATCCTGCCCGTCAAAGGGAAGGATGAGAGAAAAGAGAAGTAATATGAGAGCATAGAGACGTTTCATAAATGTTATCCTCAAATAATCTTTCTTATGGTGTTACTACTCTGGCGCATCTGCGCCATCTGCCAAGGGCTTGACTGGCTATCTCGGCATTGCTTCGGTCGAGCATTCCTGCCGTGACATTGTTCCAGACATCGGCCATGGTATAGTATCTGATGCTGAGACATAGTCTTGACAGCTTCTTGTTGAATTGTGCCAGACGGTCGTTCAGTTCCCAGAGGGTTTTGCTTCGTTCTGCACCAGTGAGCATATTCTCATTGCCACCTTTGGCTATGGCATCCTTTAAAGTGGTATATACCGTGACGAGCTCTGTGGCAGTCTCTATATAGAGGTTGTTCATGCTTGTGGTTGCCACAATACCCTGTGGGTTGCTTGCTATGGCTTTCTTCAGATTGCACAAGTTGATGAAGATCCTCACACCATCGTCATAGAGCGAGGTGCAGGCTTTCAATGTGGACGCATAACCCGATGCCGTTTTCAGATAGCTGTTATACTTCTTTTCCCATTTGTGAATCTGGGAGAACTCGGCTGCGATGGTGTTTTGCAGGAATGCGGTCTTTTGCTGGTCTTCTATCTGGCTTTTGATCTGACCGTTGATAAGCTCGTTTCCCTCAGCCAAGGCTACATACTCCAAAGGATTGCTGGAGGCAACCTGAGCATAACCTATAGCTGGCAGTAGCATCAATGCCAAGGTAATGGCTGCAACAACCTTGCTTCTTCTGTTATCTGTTGGTAATTTCATATATGCCTTTTCTCTTTTTGTTGTATTCTACACGTTCACGGATGATTCTCACAACGTCCAACCTTTCCTTCACACCGTAGATGTCGAGTTTGGGATTGGAGCGGTCGCCGCTGAATATCCATACTGTCTTCAAACCGAACAACTGTTCCAGAATGTCACGGTTCTCGCTGAAATCCACCACTCGGTACAACTCGATGTAGTCACTGGTTCTGGTCAGTACTCCATGCTGGATGATGAGTTGTTCGGAGGTGATGATGTATCTGAGTTTGTAGAGATATAAGCATCTATAGAGTATGATGCAGGTCTTCACACCTCCAAGCACCACGAAAGGCATCTTGTAGGTGATGCTGTCGTGACCGGCAACAAGGAACAGGGCACAGCTGATGATGAACGACATCCCTTGCGAGATGATGTACTGCGCCCAGTGAGGGCGAAGGGTGATGATGTTGTATCGTCTGATTGGGTCTGCCATATTCATTATCGTTTAAATCCATGATGTTTGGTTTCCTCATTCTCTTCTTGCCGTTCAAAGGTCAAGTCCAAACCGTTCTCGTCAAATGCGGTCTCTACTACGTCGGTCATAGAGAACTGTTTCTTGTCAAGTAGCTCATCGTTGAAGTCCTTGTAGCCTTCCGATGGCTCTTCCCGAATAATCTTCACGGGAGCGAGGTCTTGGTCTTCGTGCAGGTTGAGCTTCTGTAGCAGTGCATCCTTGAAGTCCTTGAACGCTTTGTTCATCTTGTCAGCAGCTTCTTGCTTGTCTTCTTTACACAAAAAGGGAGAGTAGTGATACTCCAATGCCTCTTCTTTTGCAGAATCGTAAAACAGGTATAGCTGTTTGAGCTCATGGGGGAGTAAGCTATAGTTCTCATCGTTGAAACTTAGCAGTTCCTTGATGGTCTTCGGCTGTTTGTCGAAGCTTTCCATGAACTCTCTCATGTCAGTAGGTACATTTCCCGGTGCAACTGGACACTGTTTGCTTGCTATATCCTCGAAGTTTGCCACAAACTGCTTTCCTGCCACATCCTTGTCAAAGCCAAGGTGGAAGGTGGCTTGGGGTGCTGCTTTCAGCAATCCCTGTATCTGCCCATAGCTTGGGTTACCTCCAGTAGAGACATAGACTCCGGCTTTCAGATCCTGCCGTCCACGCTGATCCAATCCTGATTCCTTGCGCATCTGCAGCTGGTAAAATGCCATGGCATCGTATGCGCTTTCAAAGACAAGCACAATACGGGCATCCTGGAGTTCCGTTTGCTTGGGACTTGCCATCCATAATCCTTCACTGGCATTGGTGCCGGTAGCCATGCCTTTTCTGGCAGAACCGTCCTTTCGAGGATAGCCTCTTTCCTCTAAGCCTACACATTTGTCTGGTTGCCCAGGGATGTGCATAGGGAAGGAGAGATTCTTATAGGTGCTGCCATCTTTTGCTGTTTTCGATGCGAGGAAGAAGCTGTGATGGAAGGCACAACGGGTGGCGAAATCAATTCCTCTTGACTTGAAGAAGGCGTAGAACGGCTTCTGTGACTCGAAGTCTTTAGGATTGAAACGGTCAATCTTGTAGTCATTGATGTCAAATGGCTTGCTGCTGACAGTTTGATTATGCACGTCCTGACTCCGATGTTCTACCGGGATGTTTAGCAGGCGTTGGCAGACCTTATGGACAAGGGCTGATTCCTTCATGCCATTCTTGTACTCCTTGAAAAGGTCAGGATGCTCCCAAATGAAGGAGGTAACAGAGTAGAGCTTGATGGTTGGCGGCTGGAAACAGCAGTTCTTGTTGGGCATGACAATGTATTTGTCTCCACTGATTCTTTTTCCGTCGCTGCCCAGGCGTACATACGCAGGATAGCGCAAGCCATCACGCTTGTAAAACGTGTAGCCTGCGTCCTCCAATACGTCCTTGATGTTAAGACGGCTTCTGTAGTCTGCAAATGTCTGTTCGTCTGTCATCTCTTGAATGTGAGTTGTTGTTTATCTGCCATGACCTAAGCCTACACCGTGTTCTCCTGCATTGAGTCCAGCATCGAAGGCTCGTGAAGCAAGGTCTTGCGGTGAATCCACGCTGCCTTTGAAATAGACATGTGGCCCATGGGCATGGTCATGATGGTGTTCTACGAATACTGCCGGTGCTGGACGGTCTCTGCCCAGTTCGCTCATCACGGCAAGTCCTGCAAGGAGGGCTCCTCCAATCTGTGCTCCAATGTTCTTGCCTTCTCCAGGGATGGTTTTCATATCCACCTCCTTAAAGATGTGGGAGAAGAGTTTCATGCGGTGGTAGTCATCTATAGCCATGAACTTGTCATACTGCTTTTGGGTAATCTCATGGCTGATGCTCTCTCCATTGATGACGGCTGTCATGCGAAACTTGGCATTGCCTTTCTCGTCTTTCTGGATTTCACCCTGCTCATTACGCACTGGCTCAACCTTGATGTCATCAACCTGAACCTCTCTGCCATGCTTGCCTTCACGGAACCATCCCTTGCTTTCGTTCTGCTCATACAGGCTGTTGCCATCTACATGAGCAACACTGCGGTCTTCTGGCTCGATAGTAATCTGGTCGCCATTAGCTGGGAGCGACTGGTCAATCACCATCTGCTGGCGATTGTTGAGTGCTGCCTCTATCTCTGGTTTGAGTTTCAGGCTGATCTGCTCTTTAGAATTGAGCATATCCATCGTCAATTTGTCCTGGAAATCGTTCCTGATGGCATTGTTGATGATGTCAATGCGATTCTGGACTGGTACTTGCTTGATGGAATTGTTGGTCAACTTCTTCACCTCATCCTCTGTGAGGTCATAGACAAAGTCCTGCTTGGCAGCAGTGGACTGGATAGTCAGTGTCTTGTTGGCTGCATCTACGATAATGCCATGAGACGAAAGACACTCCTGCCATTTATCATTGCTGAAATAGACCTTGGAGGTGATGAGTTCGTTGTATGGCTTGGCTGGTTCCTTGGGACGTGGACGAACCACTACAGGGGTAATGACTGATTGTAGGTCTGCCAACACATCCTGCGAAGGTTGCTGTACCATGTTTTGCTGACCACCTTTATAATAGAAGCCATAACCGCCATTCTGCAACTCGCCCGGCTTCATTCTGCCGTCAGGACGTTCTGGTACGATTGGAGCACCCTGCATGAACATGGCTCCTCCAACTCGGCGCATGTGGAATCCTTCCTGGCATCGTGGAGTCCAACCGAGGAATCTTCCGTGATATGGATCCATCATCATGTGGGCATGTCGTTTGTTCCATGGAAGTCTGCCGTATTCGCCAACGCCTATGCGGTAGCCGTGGAGTCCCATGGCAACACGGCCATTGGCATTTCGTGCATGAACGAAGTCACGTGGCATGTAGAAATCGTTCTTCACGAGTTCTGCCACGGTGTTGTAGGCTTGCTTGTTGGCTGAGTTTGCTCCCCAGTCAACCAAGGCTCTGTGCTGTTGTGCTGTGATGGCATAGGTCAGCAGAGGGGAGTCATGACCTTGAACGGCCAACTGATAACTTTCTCCTTGTCTGATGATATGCGCTTGCATACCATTCTTTCTGAGAATCTCCTGAAGCTCAGGTGCCAGGTCTCTGCCTACTGGTAATGCATTTGATCTGATAGACATATTCTAATGCTGTTTATTGTTTCTGTACTTTGTGATTATTCGCCAGCTTCAATCTGCTCGCCCTTCCAATCGACAAATTCCTCTGCCGACTCCTCATTGACAATGAGATCCTTCTCTTTGCAGAAGGCTGTGTATTCCTCTTGCCATTCAGGTGAGTGGTGGTTGATGTAGTCAAGCCAGCCATATTCTCCGCTCTGGACTTTTTCCACGAGCACGTCTTCTGGATAGTACTTTACATTTGCCATGAAATCTTGTTTTATGGGTTAATACTTTGGGTTATCGCTGCATCATGCGCATTCCCAGTTTCTTCTGTTCATTCCACATCTCTTCGGTGTAGTTCTCTTCTGGAATGTAGTCGAGATTGCCGTCTTCATCCATAGCCCAACAGCCGAAGATGCCGAAATTGAACTTGCCCCAGTCACGCTTGGCTTCTCGCTTCCAGACAAGTTCGTTGCCTGCTGCGAAACGGATGCCGGTGTTGGAGTTGAGATCGATACCGATGGATTGTTCCTCGTCATCCTCTACGATGGTAAGGATGTCTCCATTCTGCAACTTCTGCATCTCTGCGCCAGTGAGGTGGTAGCGGTCTGCTACATACTGGATGTTTCTGCCGATGACCGGGGTTGGAACACAGAGTACCTGCTTGCTTTCTGGATCAAGCTGGAAGAAACACTTGCTGCCGAGTTCCTTGCCAACCTCGTTGCTCTCCAAATGGCCGACGATAGGCTTTCCTGCAACAAGGTTCTTCTCCTGCTGCTCGTTGAAGAGTTTCAAGTCTAACTCATCGAGCTGTGGATAGAAGAGCACATCAACGCCACCTTCGGCTGTTCTTACCAGGCTGAATCTGGTTCGTGCCTTGACTTCCTCACCATCATCGGCTGTGATATGAACTGGCAGGACTGGCGACTTGCGGCCATTGTAGATGTTCTGGAGGACATCGGTCGGCAAGTCATCAATCATTGCCTGGGTGAGTCCGAAACGTTCAAGGATGCCATAAGGCATCTCGTTCTCATCGAAATTGTAATTCATTTGCTTCTGTTTTATTCGTTTTTTATTTGGTGGCTGACCTAATGACAGGTCTTATTCAGACTGCGCCTAAAGCCAAACCGACAACAAAGTTACATTGTATATATAGAAGAAGATAAACATGTATGTTAGTATAGTAAAAGTTTTATAGATAGTTATGAAAGTAGTATGATTATTCTTCAATTATCATACTATAAACATAAATAAAGTTAGATATAATAGGGAAGAGGTAACTTCTTTCGTGTTGTTAAGCTGAGTCTGATTACCTTTGCAACATGAAAGCAATGAAGATACTCATATTGATACTGACAATGATGCTTACAAAGACTCCTTCACATGCCCAATTCAATACGATTGGGTATGTGAAGAAGCATAGTATATCTAAAAAGAAGAGTCCACAAGAAACAACTCATGTTGCTTCTGTGGACTCTGTAGTGAAGGCTGATACTCTGCCTCCAGATTCTTCCCAAGATGTTCTTCCTTATCTCAGGGCTTCGTTTCCGTTGAAAAGCATTCAGATCAATTCAAGGTTTGGAATGCGTAATCACCCGGTGAAGCACAAGACCATCATGCACAACGGCGTGGATCTGGCAGCTCATTACGAGAAAGTGTTTTCCATGTTTCCTGGGGAAGTGACTGGTGTTGGCCATGACAATCGCTCAGGTAAGTATGTCACAGTCAAAACAGCTGGCTATACCATCAGCTATTGCCATCTTTCTGCTTTCTGGGTTTCAAAGGGGATGTTTGTCAATGCAGGAGAGGTGCTTGGGGTATCTGGAAGTTCCGGTATGTCAACTGGCCCTCATCTGCACCTGACAACAAAAAAGGATGGCAAGGTGTTTGACCCTGTCATCCTTCTGAAGTATGTTCGTGAAGTGCTCGAAAATGCCCTGTAGTTTATTCAAACACAAGCAAATTGCCTGTTAGTACTTTCTTAGTTCCGTTCATGTATGTTAGTATCACTTTGGTTATATTCATATTTGAAGCGTCTCCAGACACATAATAATAGGAAGTGTCCCATTCCCAACTTGCAGATTCAAACTCTCGAAGTGGTCCTGTGCCCTGGAAATGGCCGGTCTTCCTCAAATCGCCAACGTCGTTGGTTACCTTGAAATATACATCGATGTACTTGATCGTATTTCTGTTGGTATTCATGTAGTTGAAATGGAATGATATACATGAATATTCAGAATCCCATCCCCAATCAGTAAAGAAGCCGTAAGGTGCTCTCTTTTTGAGACGCTTGACATACTCGTCAAGGTAATGGTACGACAGTTCATTTGTAATCATGTCATAATCCTCTGACTCATCTGTAAGGCTATCTTTGAATATTTCATAGTGATACCTGAAAGGACTGTATTCTTTCAGACTTTGGCTTAGTTCACTTTTATGTCCTGTTATATATGTGTAGCCCAGTCTGCCATCAGTTCTTGTGAAGTAGAAGATGGTATCATTTTTGATTCCAATAGTGAATAATGAATCCTCTGAAAATGATTTCTCGCATTCATCACAATACAGAGACTTATTTCCTGTCGGTATCATTCTCCAGTTGTGAGTTTGCATATAGTCTGTGCGCTCTTTCTTCAGTTTGGCCAATCTTTTAGCTTTAAGCGTCTCTATTTCAATGGAGTCAGCCTTCGCTTTAGCTATGGAGTCTTGAATATGCTTTGTTCGTGCCTCATTTAGTGCAGTATATTTATCATCCAACTGCTTGGAGAATTTTTGTACGAGCACATCAAGTTCATCCTCTGCTACTTGGGGGATGGACTTGTTCTTCTTGATGATCTTGGCGTAGTCCTTGGTAAGGGTGATCACAATATTACTGCTTGGGGTTATGACATACAGATTTTGAGCTTTCTTGTCATAGGCATAGCTGCCTACAATATTGTCAACACGCTCAACCGACTTCTTGGTTACTCTTTTGTAATAACCATCGCTTCCAAGTTCATAAGCGACAATTACTCTTCGCTGAGTAGAATTGCTTATAGTAAACTGGGCATGTACACCGATGGTTGCCATCACCAGCATGAATAAAACGATTATCTTTTTCATTGTCTGTCTTTGATTAAACTTATTTCTTTTTGATAAACTCGGCAAATTCTTTTCCTGTATATGTTTTCTCTTTCATCAGTTCAAGAACTGTTTTGTCCGAGAAATCGAGTCTGAGATTGGCGGTCGTAGGATATTTAGCATTCGAACTCCAGAATGTGAAGTTGTATTTCTCACTCGGATTCAGTGTTTTGCTGACTCTGCCATCATCCTCAGCCATGAAATTGCCACTCCTGTCATAATATGTTACAAGATACTTGATACCGGAGATAGAGTAGGGAAGTGTATTCGCTATGCGAGCATCTCCATGAGCGGTTCCATCATAACTTGTTTCCCATGACCAGTTGACTATCTTGACTTTAGTTCTCAGTTCTGCCCACGTGTCCCAGTACTTTGTACTTATCAAATCACTTAGCTTGCTTAATCTTTGTGCCAATGCAACATCATTGAGTTGCTTCTTTCCAAGTGCTCCAGTCGCTCTGCCGAACCATTCCTGGTCTTCATCCATTGTGATCAGCCCCTTTGAGTCATAGATATACAGGAGGATTCTTTGTCTTTAGCGATAAACAAAGTTATACTGTCCTGCTTGAATGTGCCTGTTGCATCAGTATAATTGTTATAGCAGCGAACAGCTATAGTGTCATTCTTCACAGTGATGCCAGACTCTTCTATGTCCACAGCATCTGATTTTGCCACTATATGCAAGCTGTCATATAGTGGATAGAAATCACCTGGCTTTCCATAAGTGGTATCTGACAACGATGTGAAGAAATTACGAGAAAGTTCCATCGCCTCGTTGTTATAGGAACAAGACGACAGAACCAATGCTGTTAATATGAATACTACAGTGTATCTCATTTCTTCTTATTATTTTTTCTTTGCTGGCTTTTTTACCTCTTCCTTGCCGTCGCTGATTCTTTTGAAAACGAAGTTGACGACAGCAGTTCTGGTATTGTCTCTGATACCAGTGACATACTCAGAGTTACCGAAGTTTGGAAATGCGGTGCCTGTTTCTGTGTAAGCACTGACCAGTTCCCATCCTTCCTTACCCATCTTGTTCAACATTGCAGTCTGATCTGCGAATACCAGGGTGCCGAAATCAGCAGCAATTTCTGCATCGTGTCCTGCAACCTTTACTACTTTGTATTCCCATTGCTCATTCTTGCTACCACAAGAAGCGAGCATTGCAATTAAGCAGAAACCTAAGATAAGCTTTTTCATAATCTTTATATTTTGTTCTTCATTACTCTTCACTTTTATACACTGACAAGATTAAAGAATCCCTAAGGCAAAACTTTTTCTCCCTTCTCGTTAATATAGTAGAAACAATTGGACTCATTCAAATCAACTACATATTTAGGTGAATATGAATGGTCTTCTTCGGCCAAGTATAGATAGTTGTCAAAATAAACATAATGCATTAAAGTCTGTTTAGAACTATTTTTAGAAGGTTCCTTATAATAAACCTTTTCAAACACTTTATAGGCTGTATAGTCGTTTGTAAACTTTACATAATAATTCGCCTCACCTGATGTATAGCCTATGCCACCCATTGTATAGCCGCCATATTTTTGATTTCTACCATTTAGTTTGTTTTCTAATGCATTTTCTTCAACACCTACTTTTTTGAATACAATGCTTTCAAATCGAAGAGTTCCGTTTGTATCAATACTAAAAGTGTACTCCTTGGATGAACTTTCGACAAAGTTATCTTTGCAGGAGACTTTTCCTTCGTTGACTGAATATCTTCCTGTACTGAAGAAATAACTATAGGCAGATTTCTTTAGGATAATTTTATAAGTGCCATCCTTTGCAAAAGAAACAACGTTTTCAGGTTCTTTGTCTGAATCTTGCCATAATGCAACAATACTTTCTTTGTTAGTATTGCCGTTTTCACCCTGTTCCACATCATCATTGCTATTGCTGCAAGAGACCAGCATCATAAACAATGTAACAATCAGTAAATATATTCTGTTCATAACTTATTTCCTTATAATAATATAAATTCCACCTTCTCTTTTTTATATAAATAGTGTACAACCTACAGATGGTAAAGTAAGGATGCCAGGGTATTTCCCATGCACCCTTACAATAATTCACCTAAACGTATTTAGCAGTTTATTGCTTTTTACATTTTACCCAAATGGATTCGTCACCTATGGACATCTTCATTTCTGAAACTGTAGAAGTCGCAGCAATGATGGTATAAGAAGCAAATAGTTCACCTTCAACATGTGTGTTAAGTGTGTTTCCTTTCAAAGACCATGTTCCACGACCTGTTCCGAAATATCCTGAGCCGTAATATGAACCATCTGCATTGAATGTAGCGTAAGTCTTATAGAAAGGCCATTCAACATACGTACCAGACTCCGATGTCTTTACTGCTGTCATCTCCCAGGTTCCCACAATCATAGACTTATCATAGTCTCCATTGTCAGAATCATCATCACTACTGCATGATATGAATGCAAAAGATGCTACCACAAGGGCAAGAAGGAAAAATAAATACTTTTTCATAATGTT
>CAVHWE010000017.1:0-21181 GCA_963639495.1 bacterium
GTGGCCAACTTTTCTTTGGCAATACCTTCTTCTCTGCCTTCTTTCCTGCCTTCTTTCCTGCCTTCTTCTCTGCCTTCTTCCTTCGCAGTATCGATCGAATTTTTTATATCTCGGTAAGCCTTGAGGCTATCCTCGTATTCTCGTAGCTCTTGTTGACTGAATTTTGCAATTTCTGCTTCTTCAAACAACTTCGTGAAAATTCTTTCTTTTAAAGCTTTCGGTCGTTTGTCAAGCTTGGGTAAATTCTTGAGTACATAGAGCCATTTGTCATACAGCGTTTCTAGCTCAGTCTCGCTTTTGTTGAATTTCGCAATCTCAATATACTTGAAAGAAAGTTTGTCGTTAAAGACCTTGAATGTCTTTTTGTCTAGCAGGCCAACATCGTGGTTGATTTCTTTTTGGTCGAAAGCTTCTTCCTTAAAATCAAAATTGAGCAATGCAACCGTGTAAACATGGGCTAGCTTGAAATTCCAATCCTGTCCTTTTGGAGCTTGTTCTCTGATAGGAAATGTAGAGTAGAAGAGAGAACGGTCTTTGAAGTATTTCTGAAAAGCGTTCTGCATTTCAACGATGAACTTTTCTCCTTTCTCATTTTCACAATACACGTCAAAGATAGCTTTGCGCTCTGCGAAAACATCACCAACGTGCTCGCTATTGAGGTAGCGGACATCCTTAATGACCTGCTCTCCATCGAAAAGTGAATTCAGAAAGTTGATGAGCAAGTCTTTATTTGGCTTTGTTCCAAATATACGTTTGAAACCAAAGTCGGTAAGTAAGCTAATATATCGTTCTTCTGATAATCTCATAATCTGTTCTTTTTATAGAATTCTTTTGGCAAAGATACGACTTTTTATAATATCTCCCAAGTTTTTTGGCATAAATCTATCATTTTGATGTAATTTTTGACAAATCTCTAAGATGTTCTTTGAGAAGATACGATATTTGTATCATTTTAGACGATATTGCGAGTGTTTCTGCAAGATTATCAGTACTTTTGTGCCGAAATATAAATAACGCAAAAATCATAACCGAAATGAAACGAATCTTTTTATCGCTGATACTCACAGCGGCAACCTTGCCTTGGGCTACTGCAGCCCTGGCGCAGCAGGACCCATCTGAGGCTCCTGCCACCAGACCCGTAAATCCTGTTTCTGCACCACAGAAACTCATCTTCGTACCGGATTCCCTGAAACCCTATGATTTCAATAAGGATGAGGAGAGATGGTGCTGGCGACATAGCGCACAGACCCAGAATATCGTGTATTTCTGGGAAAAGCCATTCGGAGACAATCCGCAGAATCCTCCTTCGCTCGAAGGTAAGCCGATGAAATTCGACTTGGGTAATCTGCAGACTCAGGTAGAACGATTCTACCGTTTCTTCCGTGACACCCTGAAGTTCTCGCTGCCGGGCAGCATCTGCGACCAGTATAAGATGATGGTGATGGTAAACTATTCGCTGGAAGGAACTGCTTACGGCGGAACTTACGATGATTTTATCGGAGCACTCTGGGTAACACCTAATCGTATTCAGGATCAGAAACTCAACTGTCTGGCTCACGAACTGGGACACAGTTTCCAGCTTCAGATTATGGCAGACAAGACGGGCGAAGCCTGGGGAGGAAGCGGCTTCTTCGAGATGACATCACAATGGATGCTCTGGAGAGTGAATCCTGAGTGGATAACAGATGAGAAGTATCATTTCGATGCCTTCAGACAGCTTACCCACAAAGGGTATCTGCATCTGGACAACATCTATCATTCGCCATACGTGATAGAGTGGTGGGCTGAGAAGAATGGATTGGAAAGCATCGCCCAGCTCTATCGGGAGGGAAAAGTAGGAGAGGACCCGGTTGTTACCTACAAGCGGAAGTATAAGATGAGTCAGAAGCAGTTTAATGATGAGATGTTCGACTGTTACCGTCATCTCGTGAACTTCGATTTCGATTATGCCCGCAAGGAGACCCGACCTTACGCCTGCACCTTCGATACCAAGATGCTGGAACAGAAGAATGGTTATCTCCGTCCGGATACAGCTTTGGTTCCTGAGAACTATGGCTTTAATGCCATCAAACTGGAAATTCCGAAGGCTGGCAAGAAGGTTACAGTAGATTTCAGAGCACTCGATGCCGAGGGCAAGGCGTTCAAGGCATCCAAGGACAAGATGGCACGCACCATCGGTTACCGTTATGGATTGGTGGGAGTAACTGCCGATACCGATGAATGCATCTACAGCCCGATGGGGGAAGCGATGAGCGGAAAGGTTTCGCTTGTGGCTCCAAAGTCCCAGCCTCTCAAGGCGCTCTATCTGGTGGTGATGGGAGCTCCTGCGAATCATTCGCTCGATCCTTCTTCCCGCCGTTTCCCTTATGAGGTAAGAGTGAAGTAAATATCATTATTAACGAGAATGAAATAAAAAAATGAAGAATAAGACTTTATTATCTGCATCCCTCGCCCTGATGATGGCTTTGCCGATGCAGGCACAGAAGTTTGAAGATAACTTTGAAAACAAGACGCTGCGACTGGATTACATCGTGGCGGGAGATAGCGTGAACCAGGCTATCTATTTCGAGCAGGCTTACAGCAACCCTACCTGGGCGGGCAGAAAGACAAGACTGGATGAGAAATACCTGAACGGAAACGGACAGGTAACCGTATATGAACATGGTACCACCAAGGTGCTCTATGTAAACACTTTCTCAACACTCTTCCAGGAGTGGCAGCTTACTCAGGAGGCGAAGCATCTGCAGAAATCATTCGAGAGCAGTTTCCTCGTGCCTTTCCCAAAGAAGCCGGTGGATGTTAGCATCACCCTGAGCGATACGCATCAGAAGGTGACAGCAGAACTGCGCCATACCATCAATCCCCAGGATATCCTCATCCGACCATTGGGCGAGAATGGCATCCCTTACCGCTACATCGTGAAGAACGGAGAGACAGCCGACTGCGTTGACCTCGCCATCATCGCCGAGGGGTATCGCCAGGACCAGATGGATAAGTTCTATCAGGATGCGCAGCGGGCAGCCGATGCCATCTTCGAGCGCGAACCTTTCGCTTCGCTCAAGTCGAGATTCAACGTGGTGGCTGTTGCGGCTCCATCGCTCGATGAGGGACCAAGTATTCCGCACGAAGGGAAATGGAAGAGCACGATGGCTTGCTCTCATTACGATACTTTTTATTCGAACCGTTATCTCACCACGAGCAAGATTCATCGCATCTATGATGCCTTGAGTAATGTGCCTTTCGAGCAGATTATCGTATTGGTGAATTCGCCTACGTATGGTGGTGGCGGCATCTACAACCAGGTTACGCTTTCTACCTCTGATCATCCTACGTTCAAGAAGGTGCTGGTACATGAGTTCGGTCATGGCTATGCGGGCTTGGGCGATGAGTACAGTACCGATGAGTACGATCCGATGTATCCTAGTGATACCGAGCCTTGGGAGCCGAACCTCACCACGCTGAAGGATTTCCAGAGCAAGTGGGCAGATATGATGCCGAAGGGCGTGAAGATTCCTACGCCGCTTGCCAAACTTCCGGATCATAAGAATATCAAGAATGCGAAGGAGCAGAAGAAACTCAACGAAGCCGTATTCAAGATTGGTGTGTTCGAGGGTGCGGGTAACCAGAGTAAGGGATGTTACCGTCCGGCACAGGTCTGCCGTATGAGAATCAACGAAGTGGATGATTTCTGTCCGGTTTGCCAGCGTGCCATCCGACGCATCACAGATTTCTATACTGGGAAATAATATTTTCCTAACTGGAGAAAAATAATTAAGAAGTCAACAAGTAAAATATCAAGCATAATGAAGAATAAGATTTTAGCTCTTTCGCTGTTGAGTGCAGCTTTGGCGATGCCGGCATCTACAGCTTCAGCACAGGGCACATTAGAAGATTACAACAGAGCCTATGCTTTGCGTCATCAGTTTTCTGCCGACTCCGTGTTCCATTGGGCACGTTCATCGGCTTGGTGCGATTCCACCCACGTATTGCATTATCAGATTTCTACTCCTCAGGGCAGGAAGTTTGTATCCTATGATGCCGACAAGGATGAGATGAAGACTTATGATTCGCAGGAAGCGATGGAGAAGGCGCTGGGCATCAAACCTCGTCGCCCTTATAAACCTCAGTTTGGCAGACGTCATGAGCGCCATTGGATGGAGGTGGATGAGGAGAAGGAGGCTTATCCGGTACTTTCGCCAGACGGCAAGATGGAAGCCTACATCGAAGGTTACAATGTGGTGGTTCATGAGGCAGGAAAACCTTATACCGAAGCCAAGCGAATCCTCACTCAGGATGGTACCATCGGCTGCTATTACAGCAACCGTATCCAATGGAGCCCAGACGGCAAGCACATCTTCGTATGCAAGCGTGTTCCTGTAGAGAAACGCTATGCCTACTATGTAGAATCTTCGCCTGCCGACCAGCTGCAGCCTATCCTCCACAAGCAGGAGTATGCCAAGCCGGGCGATGCCCTGCCACAGCATTATCCGGTCATCATCGATGTGGCTACCGGAAAGAAGGTGGAGGCTGACAAGCATCAGATAGAAAACCAGTATGAGCTGGAATGGATGCAATGGACTCCTGACAGCAAGGAGGTGACGATGGAATACAACCAGCGTGGGCATCATCTCTATCAGATGCTGGCGATGAATGCCGAAACCGGCAAGCTTCGTACCGTGGTAGAGGAGCGTGCCAATACTTTCGTGAACTATGGTCGTCTGTGGCGTCAGTTTATCAAGGATGGCAAGCAACTGCTCTGGATGAGCGAGCGCGACAACTGGAATCATCTCTATCTCTACGATGTGCAGAAGGCAAAGGTAATCCGCCAGATTACCAAGGGCGAATGGTTTGTTCGCGGCATCCAGCGTGTGGATGAAGAAAAGGGAGAAATCTATTTCTCTGCGAGTGGCGTGAACAGGAATGAGGACCCATACCTGGTACATTATTATAAAATAGGTATCAACGGCAAGAATATGGTGGCGCTCACTCCTGAAGAGGGAAATCATAGTGCCCAGTACACCTACGATTACCGTTATCTCCTGGATACCTATTCGAAGGTGGATGCCGCTCCTGTTACCGTGCTCAGAGATGCGCAGACCGGTAAACTCGTCAAGACCCTGGAGACGGCTGATATTACAACTTTGAAGAAGCACGGTTGGGTGGCTCCTGAAGTGTTTGTGGCAAAGGGAAGAGATGGCAAAACCGATATGTGGGGCATCATCCAGCGTCCTACCAATTTCGATCCTAATAAGAAATATCCGGTTATCGAGTATATCTATTCGGGTCCGGGCGATGCCTATACTCCGAAGAGTTTCATGCCGTACAACTGGTACACCACTTCGCTTGCCGAACTCGGTTTCATCGTAGTTCAGCTCGATGCGATGGGAACTTCCTATCGCGGCAAGAAGTTTGAGGAGGTTTGCTACAAGAACCTGAAGGATGCCGGCTTCCCAGACCGTGAACTCTGGATTAAGGCTGCCGCCAAGAAGTATCCTTATATGGATGCGGATAATGTGGCTATCTATGGCTGTTCGGCAGGCGGACAGGAGAGTACTACTGCCGTATTGCTGCATGGCGATTTCTACAAGGCTGCCTATAGTGCCTGCGGCTGTCACGACAACCGGATGGATAAGATTTGGTGGAACGAACAATGGATGAGCTGGCCGGTTGATTCCAGCTACGTGGAGTGCAGCAACGTGGAGAATGCCCACAAGCTGGAGCGCCCGTTGATGCTGGTGGTAGGCGAGATAGACGATAACGTAGATCCATCGAGCACCTATCAGGTGGTGAATGCGCTGGAAAAGGCGAACAAGGATTTCGAACTCGTGGTGATTCCTGGAGCCCATCATACCATGGGCGAACTCTATGGCGAGCACAAGCGTTACGACTTCTTCGTGAAGAATCTGCTGGGTGTGAAACCTCCGAAATGGAGCGATGTAAAGAGCAAGTAATTCAGGTTTCAATCTGTTGAACGTGAAACTTCTCACTTGAATCATTATTTAAGTTTTTGCCTCGAAGCAAACGGATAGTCTTACTTTTAAAAAGTAGCTATTTGCTTGTTTCGGGGCTTTTTTTGTTCATTTTATTGCTATTTCTCGTTATATTTTTGTAATTTTGCGGCATTAATTTATCTAACAACAGAAAATAAAGACCCATATAATGAGAAAGATATCTATTCTAATGGTTTCTGTGCTCTGCATGATGATGCCTGTAGGGGCTGAGGCTCAGGTGCCGACAGCCTTCGTCTCGAAAGGAACTACGGATATTCAGGCCCAGCCACATACGATAACGCAAACCAGTTCCGGTGCACAATGGGCTCCTGTCGACCCGATGGTGCGCTCTATCACGATGGATAATGGTTTGCCGAGTAATGCCGTGCGTAGCGTGGTTCAAGGTTCCAAGGGATACATGTGGTTTGGTACAGATAACGGATTGTGCCGTTTTGACGGATATGATGTCAAAACCTATTATAATCCCTTTACGGCAATAGACCAGTATGTAGCTGCTCTGACCGCTTGCGAAGAAGGACTGCTCGTAGGCTGCAATAATGGAGCCTATCTGTTCAGTTATGAAACCGACCGGTTCCAGAAACTGAGCGATAAGATTACGGCTCCTGTTCTTAATTTCTCGCTTGACGGCGATCAGAATGTGTGGATTTCTACTAACGGACAGGGTGTGTTCAGATACAACCGGACTACTCACGAACTGCACCAGTATCCGATGAAGAATATTCAGGGTATAGTGCAATGTACGCTGGTTGATGCCAATAACCAGGTATGGATGCTCTCTAATCATAGTAAAGCCAGCATCTATCATCTCAACAAGTCGACCGACCAGTTTGAGGCTTTCCCGGTAAGAGGCGATGCAAACAAGTTTTATGGCCTGGCGATGCTTGCCTCACCAGATGGCAATATTTATGTCGGAACCTGGGATAACGGACTTTACAAGCTCAACGCCGATGGTAGTGCCGAGCAGCTCATCAGCGGAACTCTGAGTAATGCAGTTCATCATATCCACCAGCTTTACAACAACGGCAACAAGTTTATTCTCATAGCCAGCGATGATGGTCTGGTGCAGTATGACATCCAGAACCGTTCCTGGAGTATGCTGTCGGAAGTAAACGATCCAAGCCGGAGCACGAGCGAGCGTTTTGTTTATGGTATTGCGGGCGATAAGGAAGGCGGCATCTGGGTAACTACCTTCTATGGAGGTGTGAGTTATCTTCCTTCTACGAGTGTAGAAGAACGTTTCCGTGCTTACTCAGCCCGCCAGGGGGGATTGCGCGGTAATGTGGTAGGAAGATTCTTCGAAGACCAGCAGCATCGCATCTGGATAGCTACTGATGATGCCGGACTCGACTGCTTCAATCCCCAGACCAACAGTTTTGTTTCTTATCCGGGCAAGGCGGCTATGGGCAAGTATAATGTTCATGCTCTCTTTGCCAATGGTAATGATTTGTGGGTGGGAACCTATGGTAATGGTGTCATCAGAATGAATATGGCTACCGGAGCGCAGCAGATTTTCCAGACCGATGGAATGGCTTCGGGAAGTAATGCCTATTGTATTTATCGCGACCGTAAGAACCGGCTGTGGGCGGCTTCGATGGATGGAGCCAGTCTTTTCGATGAGGGTCAGCAGAAGTTCAGAAAAATCAAATCGTTCAAGTCGCTTACCATCGATATCAAGGAAGATTCTCAGGGCAACGTATGGTTTGCTACCCAGGGAGGCGGCTTGTGGCGCTTGGGTAAGAATAATGCCTGGAAACAATATAAACATGTAGAGAATGATTCTACTTCGCTGGTGAGTGATCAGGTGAACTGTCTGGCTATCGGCGAAAAGGGGCAACTCTATGCTGTAACCGGCGATGGACTCTGCGAATTCCTGCCTTCTAAAGGTATCTTCCGCCGTATCTCCATCGATGCGCCTAGCCAGGATTTCACGAGTATGGTCATTTCGCAGGGAGTAATGTGGATTTCTACAAGCAAGGGAATTGTGAAATATACGCCGGGTGAACCTGTCCAGCTATTCAATAAATATGACGGACTCACCTGCGACCAGTTTATGCCAAATGCCGGACTTCTGGCTTCAGACGGCAGAATCTATTTCGGTTCGACAAGAGGTTTCAACTGTTTCTATCCATATCTCGTCAAGATTAACCAGGTAGCTCCTCCTGTGGCAATTACCTCGGTAGAACTCTTCGGAAAGCCGATAGAGTCGGGAAGCGACCAGCTGGATAAATCTCTGAGTCATGCTACAGAACTCAATCTGTCTCATAATGAGAATACCATCAATATCTCGTTTGCAGCCTTGAGCTATGTATCGCCTGAGAAGAACCAGTATGCTTACAAGCTCGAAGGAATCGACAAGGATTGGGTTTATACCCACGAACATCGTGCCAACTATACCAATCTTCCTGCCGGAACCTATACCTTCCTGGTTAAGGCAACCAATAATGATGGCGTATGGTCGAAGAATGAGGCAAAACTGCAGATTGTGGTTCATCCGCCGTTCTGGTGGTCTTTGCCTGCCAAGATTCTGTATTTTCTGCTTATCGGTTACGTGATTTATTGGTTCACACAGAGCCGGTTGAAGCGTGAAAAGCGCCGCCATCAGGAAGAACTCGACCTGTTGGAGCGCAAGCAGGATCAGGAGATGAGAGACGCCCGCCTGCAGTTCTTCACGATGATTGCCCATGAAATCCGTACGCCGGTAACGCTTATCATCGGACCTTTGGAGAGTCTGAAAGAGCATTGGAAACAGGTTTCCGGAAAACTTGCCGATGGAGAGACTATCACGCAGACGCTTTCTGTTATTGACCGTAACGCCCAGCGTTTGCTCCTGCTCGTCAATCAGCTGCTCGATTTCAACAAGGTGCAGCAGAAGGGCATGCAGGTTCATTTCCGCTTGAATAACATTTCAAAACTGATGCATGCTGTGGCTGAACGTTTTGCTCCTACCTTCGAGCAGAAAAGCATCCGTTTCGAGGTAGAATATCCAGCCGATGATCTCGTGGCGATGATAGACCAGGAGGCGGTTACCAAGGTTATCAGCAATCTGATGACCAACGCCTTGAAATATACGGAGGATTATGTGCGCCTGTCCTGCCGCCTGTTGGAGGATGGAACCCATTTCCGCATCGAGGTAGAAGACAACGGATTGGGAATCAGTCCTGACGAGAAGGAGAAAATCTTCGGAGCCTTCTATCAGGCACGAGATAATAAACCGGGAACCGGAATCGGTCTCAACATCGTGAAGAATCTCGTTGAGGCTCATCATGGTATGGTAAATGTAGAATCGGAAGTAGGCAAGGGCTCTACCTTTATCGTAACCCTGCCGCTCAACCAGCTGGATGCCGTGGTAGAGAAGGCGGATGAAATGGTGAAGGAAGAAGGGGCTGTTGCTGAGGAAAGTCTGCTGGCAGATGCATCTCTGGCTGAGCAGGGTTCTGAAAAGGCAGGCGAGGCTGTTGTCAGTCCACTTCGTGAACCGGTAAAACCGGCGATGCTGATTGTGGATGATGATGAAGACATGCGCCAGTTTGTGAAGGCTCATTTCGAGAAAATGTATACTGTTTATACAGCCGACAACGGAAAGGATGCACTCCGAAAACTGGAGAAACATCCGGTTTCGCTCATTATAAGCGACTGGATGATGCCTGAGATGGACGGTCCGGAGTTCTGCCGTAGGGTGCGTGAGGATTCAGAATACTCTCATCTCCCGTTCGTAATGCTCACGGCAAAGACCGATGATGCGTCAAAGACGGAGAGTATGAACTGTGGAGCCGATATCTACATAGAGAAGCCGTTCTCGATGAAGTATCTTGAGGCGAGCGTAAGACAGCTTCTCGAGATGCGCCGTCTGTTGAGGAGTAAGTTCTCGCATACTCCGCTTGAGCCGATAGCAGAAATAGCTCCAACTCAGGTTGATAATGCGTTCTTGGAGAAGATGTCGAATATTATCGAAGAGAATGTGGCAAATCCGGAACTCAACGTGGCGTTCCTTGCCGAGAAGATGGGCATGAGCCGTTCATCGCTCTTCAATAAGATTCGCGGTCTTGCCGATGTTACGCCAAACGAGATGATACAGCTCGTGAAACTGAAGAAGGGCGCACAACTTCTGAAAGAAGGAAACTATCGCATCAGCGAAATCAGCTATATGGTAGGCTTCAGCAGTCCTAGCTATTTTGCCAAGTGTTTCCAGAAACAGTTTGGCGTCAAGCCGATGGATTTCGTGGCTGCAGAATCGTAGGATAAAAGAACTGTTCGGATAGAATAGAATAAAAAATCGCCTGGGTGCTCAGATGCATCCAGGCGATTGTCTTTTATTATAAATAGGAGTAGTCCTATTCTTTATTTCTTTGTGGCTCTGATGAAGAAGCCGATGAGGCAGATGTAAGCCAGGAGCGAACAAACCTCAGACATCGGATTTACCCACCAGCTGTCGGCGATGCTTACCTCGATGCCGCCAAACTTCAGAAGGGCGCTAACCACACCCATCAAGGCTCCACCGGCGATGAAACCGCTGGCGATGAGCGTTCCCTTCTCACCACGTTCGCTGTTTACTTTGGCATCCTTGCTGCGTGAAGTAACATACCAGTTGATGGCGCCACCCACGAGCAGAGGAACGTTCAGTTCCAGCGGAATGAACATACCCAGGGCGAAAGCCAGGGCAGGAATCTTGAAATAAGTCAGCACGATGGCTATTACGGCTCCGATACCATAGAGCACCCAAGGAGCGCCCACGCCATTCATCAGAGGGTCGATGACCGCAGCCATCGCATTAGCCTGAGGAGCAGCAAGCGAACCCGATGCGAATCCGTAAGTCTCGTTCAGCAGCATCATCACGCCGCCCACGGTAGCCGCACTCACCAGGGTACCGAGGAATTTCCATCCCTCCTGTTTCTTAGGAGTAGTTCCCAGCCAGTAACCAATCTTCAGGTCGGTAATAAACGAACCAGCTACCGAGAGGGCTGTACAAACCACACCACCCATAATCAGGGCAGCCAGCATGCCGCCAGGACCTTTTAAACCTACAGCCACCATCACCACAGAGGCGAAGATGAGCGTCATCAGAGTCATTCCAGAAACAGGGTTTGAACCCACGATAGCGATGGCATTAGCCGCTACGGTAGTAAAGAGGAAGGCGATGACAGCCACGAGCAGGATGGCGATAATGGCGAAGAGAAGGTTGCCCTCCATCACGCCAAACCAGAAGAAGAGGAAGGTTACGAGGATGGTAACGAGCGAACCGATGGCGATAATCTTGAAAGAGATATCGCGCTGGGTGCGCTTCACGTTCTCATCTACATCGCTCTTGCCCTTCAGTTCCTTGGCAGCCAGACCTACGGCACTCTTGATGATGCCCCAGCTCTTGATGATGCCGATGATACCTGCCATGGCGATACCGCCGATACCGATGCTGCGGGCGTAGGAACGGAAGATTTCCTCCGGACTCATGGCGCCCACGGTCTTCACGATGCTAGGATCCCAGGCGCTCAGCACGCTATCATGGAAGATAACACTCATGCCCGGAACTATCAGCCACCATACTACGAGCGAACCCAGACAGGTGAAGAAGGCATACTTCAATCCGATGATGTAACCAAGACCCAATACGGCAGCACCTGTGTTTACCTTGAATACGAGTTTAGCCTTGTCTGCCAGGTCGCATCCCAGACTTACCACACGCGATGTGAAATTCTCGTTCCACCATCCCAGGCTGGCTACGATAAAGTCGTAAAGACCACCCACCAGTCCGGCTATGAGCAACGGCTTAGCCTGGTCGCCACCCTTGGCTCCGCTTACCAGCACCTGTGTGGTAGCCGTAGCTTCAGGGAATGGATATTTGCCATGCATATCGCTTACGAAGTATTTGCGGAAAGGAATGAGGAACAGGATTCCCAATACACCTCCCAAGGCAGAAGCCATGAAAATCTTCATAAACGAAGTAGTCATTTCCGGGTATTTAGCCTGCAGGATGTAGATGGCTGGCAGGGTAAAGATGGCTCCTGCCACCACAGCACCCGAACAGGCTCCGATGCTCTGGATGATGACATTCTCGCCCAGCGCCTTGCTACGCTTGGTAGCGGTACTTACGCCCACGGCGATGATGGCGATAGGGATGGCTGCCTCGAACACCTGACCCACCTTCAAGCCCAGATAGGCTGCGGCGGCAGAGAAGATGACTGCCATCGCGATACCCCATGTAACCGACCATCCGTTCACCTCAGGATAAACCTTGTCAGGCGACATCAGCGGCTTATATTCCTCCCCGTCTTTCAGTTCGCGGAATGCGTTCTCGGGGAGTTGCAAATTGTCTTTTTCTTCCATTATTTCTCAATTCTGATGATATACTCACTCATGAAACTTGCACCTGGCTGCAGACGGTTCATCAGATACTTGTCCTTAAACTCGCCATCATATTCAGCCCAGTCGCTCAAACCATACCATGGCTCGATGCAGATGAATGGGGCGTGCTTGCCTGTTGGGTTCCAGATACCTACGGCTGGAGTCTTGAACTCGAGGGTTACATGAGGTTCGCCCTGCTCGTTGAGAATGCTCACCTGCTTAACCTGACTCTTGTCGAAGATAACAGCATCTTCTGCGAAAGTCTCCTCGTTTACTTCCCAGATACCCTTGTCGGTTTCTACGGTTTCCTTAGCCTGACGGTCGATGCATCCGCCTACGTTACCATAGAGACGAACAGGAGCCTCGTTATCGAGTTTCAGGGTAGCCTTCATTTCTTCGCCCTTCTTGCAGCCAGGAACCATGAATGCTGGGTGACCGCCAATCTGGAAGAAGATTTCCTTGTCGTCGGTATTCTCTACGTGCCAGATGACATGAATCTCGTTGCCCTGCAGACGGTAAGAGATGGCAAGGTTGAAGTGGTAAGGATAGTTCTTCTGAGTCTCTTCGTTGTCGATGAGCGCGAAGGTGAGGCGGTCGGCAGTCTTGCCAACGAGTTTGAACTCTGTATCGCGTGCGAAACCATGGCGAGAAAGGTGATACTCCTTGCCCTCTGTGCGATAAGTGTCTTTCCACAATCCGCATACGATAGGGAAGAGGATAGGAGAGTGGCGGTTCCAGTATTTCTCGTCGCCATCCCAAAGATATTCATTACCATTAGCATCCTTGATGCTCTGAAGTTCTGCTCCGAGAGATGAAATCTCAAGTGTGAGCTGATCATTCTTAATCTGTTCCATTGTTATTAATTCTTTTGTTTAGTTTTTAATGTTTCATCTGATTATCTTTTTTCAAAGATATTGCAAAGGTACAATTTATTTTCGTAAAGCACAAGAAAAGAGCGTTTTTTCTCAGATATTACAATATATTTATACGATTTTGTTAGCTTATCTCGAATATTTGCTGTAACTTTGCAGCCCGAAATAGATAGATAACAAGAAGTATAAGAAAAAAAATAGTATTTTAATCTAATGACAAGCAGTAATAAAGTTAAAGGCTTTGCGGCGGGCGTTATTGCCGCTGTATGTTATGGTACCAATCCTTTGGGCACACTCGAACTCTATGGCGACGGATTCAATTCCAGTTCCGTTCTCATCTACCGTTATCTCTTGGCGGTACTGATGTTTGCCGTGGTGATGCTGTTCCGCAAGGAGAGTTTCAAGGTGAAGTGGGGACATCTGATTCGTCTTGGCGTGCTGGGCTGCATGTTTTCGCTCTCGTCAGCCACGCTTTATGTCAGTTTCCATTATATGGCGGCAGGTATTGCCAGCACCATCCTCTTCGTTTATCCTATTATGACGGCCATCCTGATGACGGTCTTCTTCCACGAGAAGGTAACGTGGTCTACCTCGCTTGCCATTCTTCTGGCGGTATCGGGAGTAGGATTGCTCTATCAGGGCGATGGAAACGATAAGTTGAGCACGGCGGGTTTTGCCCTCGTCATGTGTTCATCCCTGCTCTATGCCCTTTACATCATCTCTATCAACCAATGGAAGAATCCGGGCATGTCGAACATCAAGTTTACCTTTTATATATTAGTCTTCGGACTGGTAACGATGTTCATCTATTCGTTTATTGCAGGCGAGCCGATACAGATGCTTCAAACGCCTAAACAATGGCTCTGTGCCGCTCAGCTGGCTTTGTTGCCAACGGTATTGTCGCTCTTCTTCATGACGGTTTCCATCAATCTCATCGGCAGTACTCCTGCCGCCATCATGGGAGCCCTGGAGCCTGTAACAGCCGTTATCATCGGCGTATGCGTCTTCGGCGAGAGTTTCTCTCTTCAGCTGGCGATAGGCATCCTTGCTATCCTGTCTGGCGTAACGATAATTATCGCAAGAAAGAAAGGGTAAAAGGGCTGTTTAAAGGTAAAAAGGTAAAAAAGTAAAAAGGTAAAAAAGTAAAAGGGTAAAAAGGTAAAAAAGCCTAGCGGGGTTGCGTGTCATCCCTCTGGTTCCCGTTCCCAGCGATTCCATCGCTGGTCCCCATAAAGGTAAAAAGAAGAAAAAATCCTCGCTCGAAAAAGAACTCGAACGAGGATTTTTTTATCTGTTCTAGCCGCAAGCAAATAGGCTCGCGAGCCGCCAGGCGTTAAGATGATTATCTCAAGATATCCTTCAGGGCAAAATTGGCAAGAATGGATGTTGACTGGCTCAGCATGCGGATGAACTCCTGGGCTGAGTTTTTCATGTAAGCATCTTTCAGAATGTGGATGCAGCCATCCATTTCGTTGTCGGCAGCATCGATAGGAATTGCCTTCATGCCGTTCTGCAGAATGGTGGTCGATTCGGAGAGAATGGTCACCAGATTGCTGCGGCTCAGAAGGTCGAAGATGATGTTCACATTATTCACCTCCACCATAATCTTGTAGTTCAGATCCTTGCCCTCTACCATGTGCTCAAAGGCGTTGCGTGCCTGCAAACCCTTGCAAGGGAGGATGAGGTCGTAACGCTCCAAATCGGAAAGCTTGACCGATGAAAGGCGAGCCAGAGGATGATTCTCGTTCACGATGGCGGCAAGACGGTTGCTGAAGATAGCTCGGCTGTCTACCGCCTTCTCGTTCTTCAGAGGCTTGAAAGCCAGAACGAGGTCGAGTTCGCGCTTCTTCAGTCCGTCCATCAGCTCCTGCATGGTGCGGTATTGGATGTTGAGCTTGACATGAGGATAGGCGTGGAGAAAGGCGATGAGCGTTTCTGACATGATGTTGCTGAAGGAGAACGTAACGCCGATGTTCAGTTCGCCCGTTAGCATTTCCTTCAAATCGTTCATGTGGTCTACACAGGCTTCGGCAGAATTGACCGCGTTTTGGGCGTAAGGTCTCAATTCCTTGCCTGCCTCTGTGAGGTAAACCTCATGGGAGTTGCGTTCGAAGAGGGGCAGACCAATCTCCTGCTCCAGATGCGAAATCTGCTGTGAGAGGGTGCTCTGGGTGATGTATAACTTGCGCGAAGCTTCTGAGAAGTTGAGCGTCTCGGCTACCTTCAAGAAATATTTCAGTTGTCGTATTTCCATATTGTTCCTTTATTGAATCTATCGGCTATAGAAATAACCGATAGCTAAATTTGGGTGCAAAGATAAAACAATTATTTTAATATCCTCCTTTTTTGAAGAATAAAATGATGTTTTATCGCATCTCTACTTCTTTTTATCCGATTTCCAACCAGACGATTATTTGATTTCTACTTCGTGCAAATCTACGAATTCGCCATTCTTCTTCTTTCTTTCTACCAGCATGGCAAGCAGCTTGCGCTTGCGGTTGTCGGCGATGAAGCGGCGGAAGAATACGTTAGGAATAGCCACACCCAGGGCGATACAGATAATGGCGAGCGATGCCTTGATGAGGTTGTTCATACCCACGGTTACTTCGCCTACCACGCCATGCATGTCGATGAAGGCAAACAGGGCGCGATACATCAGAACTCCCGGTACCATTGGGATGACGCTAGGAATGGTGATGCATTGGTGAGGGGTATGGAACCAATGGCGTGCCTTGATCACGATGATGCTGATGAGCGCAGAACCGGCAAGCGAACCGATGCTCAGACCCATGTCGAGACCGATGTTGCCGTTAGATGGACCCAGGTTGACAAAATTGCGGAAGCAAACGGCGATGATACCGCCCACAGCTACAACCGGCAACAGACGGCGAGGTATGCTGAAGATGGTAGAGAAGCCCATGGCCGATACGGCAGCTGCGATGGCAAACTCCCAGTATTCGTGATGAGGAGTCATCGTAAGATCCTTCACGAAGTTGTCGATATGGCAAACCTGGATGGCGAAGGCGATACCGAACGCCATCGCGAAGATCATCAGCAGGGTGTTCAGGGCACGAACCATTCCCACCTCAATATATCCGTCGAGCATGTCACACACAAAGTTGATGAGTGGAACTCCCGGCACGATGAAGAGGGCACACGCCATCAGCGGATGCCAAGGGGTATCTGAATGCATGAAGGCTGGAACCGCTTCGGCAATCGATGGGTTGAGCGAAAGGAATGAGGTCAACCAGGCTATCAGAGTGGCTACGAAAGCCGAAATACCGATGGCTACATAGTTGTTGCAGCCCTTGGTTGGCAAGAACATTCTCAGGCGGAAACCCAGAATGGCTGCAAGCGAACAGAAGAAGAAGGCTGGCCAGTCGCAACCGAACTGGATGCAGAATCCGCCGCAGGCAAAACCGCCGCCGATGGCTACCTGCCAAGGGGTGAAGCTGCGTGGGGTGGCCTTGATGTCGTTCAGGGCCTGCTCATACTGTTCGAGCGAATAGTTTTCCTTGATGGCCTTCCAGGTGAGCTTACTTACCTGGGAAATAGAGGTGAGGTTGATGCCGTGCTTCTCGCATCGCTGGAATTTGGAGAAGGAGTGCACCTCGTCGCTATAGTTCACCATCAGCACATTCCAGTTGATGTAGAAGTGCATGTAGCGTTCGTCGAGTCCGAGGAAAGCTGCTGCACGCTTCATGGTTCGCATGATGCGGGATGTGTCGGCAGCACTCTCCATGAGAATGCTACCGGTACGTAATAATAAGTCGAGTTTTCTTCTGAGTTCTGATTCTGCTATTTCCTTGCAGTTGCAGTTGTCCTCTACGCAAGCGCAGGTCTTCAATTCTTTTTCTGTCATATATGTTTATCCAAATACAAAAATAATAATCTGAATGGTTACAATTCTGAGGAACATGGCGAATGGATATACATTCGCATAGCCTACTGTTGGCGCATCTGCCGAAGTCTGCTCACGTACGTAAGCCAGGGCAGATGGGTTGGTGTTGGCACCTGCCAATACGCCGAGTAATGTATAATAATTGATGTGGAACACGAGCTTGCCGATGATGCCGCCCAGAATGATTGGTATCATGGTGATGGCGATGCCATAGAGTATCCAGGTCAGTCCGCTTTCTGATGCTACGGTCTGGATAAACTGTTCGCCTGTGCCGAGACCCACACAAGCCAGGAAGATGCAGATTCCGATTTCGCGAAGCATCAGGTTGGCTGAAATGGTATTGTAGGTAACGAGGTTGTATTTCGGTCCGAAATAACCTATCAGAATGGCTACTACCAATGGGCCGCCGGTAAGTCCGAGACGCAGATTCTCGTTGATGCCTGGGATGAAGAACGGAATGTTGGCTACGATACAACCCAGCATGATGCCCAGGAAGATTGGGATGAGGTTAGGGTAGTTCAGACGCTTCATCTGGTTACCCAGCACCTTCTCGGTATGAGCGATGGCGAGCTCCTTGCCCACTACGGTTACGCGGTCGCCCAACTGGAGTTTCAGGTCTGGGGTCGCGATGAGGTCTACACCATTTCGGTTCACGCGGGTAATGTTGGCACCCAGGTTGCTTCTAATCTGCAACTGGCTGATGCTCTTGCCGTTGATGCCCGGTTTGGTAATCAGAATTCGGCGGTTGATGAGCTCGCTGCTGAATTCCTCGTCCTTTACGTCAACCTTCTCGCCGAGCAGGGCGATGATAGGTTCTTCTACGGTAGGATGAGCCACAATCTGCAGGATGTCGCCCTCTTCTATCACGGTCTGTCCGTTAACCACCTCGTTCTGGCGTTCGCCGTTGTGACGGATAATCTTAGAAATCATGAAGTCGCGCTTCAGCAGATAACGTATCTGCTTGACGGTATCGTTGAAAACCATCTGGTTAGAAACCTTTACGGCAAAGGTGTTCAGGGTCATCGCCTCAAGATGTCCCATGCCTCGCTTAGCTTCAGCCTCTTCCTTCTGCTTGTCTACGCGTAGCGCGAACCTTAATATAATGAAGCTGAGGATGACGCCGAGCACACCCATAGGATAGGCGATGGCATAGCCGGCTGCGATGGATGGGGCGTCGATGTGGCGCAGGTCGCTGAATGCCTGCTGGGCGGCACCCAGTCCAGGAGTGTTGGTTACGGCACCCGAAAGGATACCTGCCATAGAGGTGATGGATGTTCCCGAAAATGAGAAGATGACTAAGGTAGTAATGATACTCAGGGCCACCACAATCATGCTGAGCAGGTTGAGACTCTTGCCGCCGTTCTTGAACGAAGCGAAGAAGCCCGGACCTACCTCCAGACCGATAGAGTAGACAAAGAGAATCAAGCCAAATTCCTTGAGAAAGTGGAGCAGATGCTCGTCAAGATTGAGAGAGAAATGTCCAAAGATAAGACCGATGAACAGAATCCACGCCAAGCCCAGGGAAACACCTTTTACTCTGAGCTTACCTAAACACAAACCCAAGGCGATGACCAGCGAAAGAATCATCACAGAGTGGGCTACTCCGCCTCCCCAAAGGTCTGGGAAGCCATAAAATAGATTTTTTAAAATCTCCATTTTTCTTTATCTATTAATGTAAATACTGAATTTTCAAAAACATTCTTTCTTATCGATTTCTGAAATCGATTGCAAAGGTATAGATAAAAACGAAAGCAAAACTCGTTTTATGTTTAAAAGCTATGAATACGGCTATAAGTATATTCTATAGTAAAAATAGGCTCTGCGGGCTTTTCTTTTCTCTTTCCCATGCATTTCTAGCCCTTTCTTTGCTCATTATATCAGTTTTTTTTCGTAATTTTGCAACCGGATTATTATAAACAGGAAAGAATATGCTGAATATTGACGAAATAAAGGATAAGAGAATTGCCGTGCTCCTTTCGGGAGGCGTCGACAGTTCGGTTGTGGTTTGGGAGTTTGCCCAGCTGGGCCTGCATCCTGATTGCTTCTACATCAAGATTGGTCCTGAGGAGAAAGAGGAGTGGGACTGCTCTTCGGAGGAGGACCTGGAGATGGCTACGGCTGTGGCTAGAAAGTATGGGTGCAAGCTGCAAGTGGTTGACTGTCATCATGAATATTGGAACGAGGTAACCCGTTATACGATGGAGAAGGTGAAGGCGGGTTTTACGCCTAATCCGGATGTAATGTGCAACCGCCTGATTAAGTTTGGTGCCTTCGATGAGAAGATGGGTCACAACTACGACCTCATCGCCACGGGGCATTATGCGCAGACCGAAACGGATGAAAATGGCGACAAATGGCTTGTCACGAGTCCTGATCCTGTAAAAGACCAGACCGATTTCCTGGCTCAGATAGAGAGCTGGCAATTGAAAAAAGCGATTTTCCCTATCGGCCATCATATCAAGAATGAGGTTCGCGAGATAGCCGAAGAGGAGCATCTGATAAATGCCAAACGCAAGGACAGCCAGGGAATCTGCTTCCTGGGACAGATTAATTATAATGATTATATCCGCCGTTATCTGGGCGAGAAGCCGGGCGATGTCATAGAGATGGAAACGGGCAAGCGTATAGGCGAGCACAAGGGTTTGTGGTTTCATACCATCGGCCAGCGCAAGGGCTTGGGCTTTGGCGGAGGTCCCTGGTTCGTGATTAAGAAGGATGTAGAGAACAACATCCTGTATGTGAGTCATGGTTATGATCCGCAGTCGGCATACAAGAAGGATTTTCCTCTCCATGATTTCCATTTCCTCACACGCGAGGTTGCGATGCAGAAGGTAACTTTCAAGATTCGCCATACGCCGGAGTATCATCCTGCTACGATAGAAAAGCTGGAAGACGGCCGCTGGATGATTCATTCAGAAGAGGCGATTCATGGTGTGGCTCCCGGCCAGTTCTGTGTAGTTTATGATGAGCATCATCATCGTTGCTATGGCTCGGGCGAGATTACGGTATAAATATTTTAAATTAAAAAAAGGGATGAGTCATCAATCTGATATTTTGATGATTCATCCCTTTTGGTTTTATCTGTTTTTACCCTTCCCCGATAATGCTGTCCAGCAATCCCTGGCAGGCATCTTCGAGAAGCGTGATGACGAGCTCGAAGTCGCTATAGTCGCCATAATACGGATCGGGAACGGTGGTGTATTCACGATGGTGGATCAGGAAATCGGCCATGCGCACTACTTTCTTCCTATCAGACTCTGAAGAAGCCATGGAGGTAATGGCACGGTAGTTTTCGTTGTCCATTACCACGATGGTTTCGAAACGGGCGAAGTCTGACTTCTGGAACTGGCGGGCATGGCTGTTGAAATTGTAGCCATGCTCGGCGCCACATTTGCGCATGCGGCTGTCGGGCAACTGACCTATGTGCCAGCCCCCGATGCCCGCAGAATCGATTTCAAACTCATCCTGAAGCCCTGCTTTTTCTACAAGACTCTTCATGATTCCCTCGGCTGCCGGAGAGCGGCAGATGTTGCCCAGGCAGATAAATAATACGGTATGTTTACCTTTCTTTGTCATGTTGCTAACTTTTTTTTTGTTTGCAAAGTTAGCATAAATCTCTGTATTATGCAAGATTTTTCTTCATTTTTCTTCCCACAAAGTTCCAGGCAGGCATCTTCTTCAGGGTGCTGCGGATAGGCTGGATGTCCCAGAGCAGGAAGATGATGAGTACGCCGATGCCGATGAGACAGGTTAGTCCGTAGAGCTCGCGGATGCTGATCATCAGCAGGTTGCCGGCATCATAAGGCAGTCCGCGCGACATGTTTTCTGCCATCTGATGGCGAAGTCCGTAGCTGTAGAGTCCGGAGCACATCGCCGAAACAGGGCCGTTGCGGATGATGCCTGCCATCGTCAGTCCCATGAAGAAATGTTCAAACGGCATCAGCTCTTCCAGATAGATGGTCAACATGCAGAAGAAGATGGCGTTGCCGATGCTTCTGAGGAAGATGGGCAGATAGAGTGCCTCGATGTTGAGTCCCGGGTCGATGAGGAAATACATCATT
>CAVHWE010000018.1:0-20912 GCA_963639495.1 bacterium
TGATTAGGGTGCAAAGGTACTGCTTTTCTTTGATAAAAGAAGAAAAGTTCCCCTTTTTCTTTTGCAGATACGATAGATTTTTGTAACTTTGCGCAAAAATCATAGTATATCAAGTATCAAATAGATTTATGGCAAAAAGAGAATATGTTGAGGCCAACAAGTGTTGGCTGGAGGAAAAGGCAAAGGAGGAGGGCGTTATGGCGCTGCCTCGTGGTATATATTATAAGGTGTTGAAGCAGGGCGACCCGAAGGGAGCACAGCCTAGCCGACGCAGCATCGTGACGGCTCATTACACCGGTTGGACCATCAATGGCAAGAAGTTTGATTCCAGCCGTGGCGGTACGCCGTTCGCTATGCGATTGAGCGACCTGATTGATGGCTGGATTGTTGCCATGCAGCAGATGCACGTGGGCGACCAGTGGGAACTTTACATCCCTGCCGAGATGGGCTACGGCAAGTTCTCGCAGCCGGGCATCCCAGGCGGTTCTACCCTGATATTCGAAGTAGAACTGCTGGGTGTGGGATAACCCGGATACTTGAAATTATAAAGATCATTAAGATAAGAGAGTCTTGTCCGGCTATAGTCGGTTCAATTCATCTTCCGCACTGTTCATGCCGTTGTATCTTCCCTTGCGCTTGTTGAATTTCCAGGTTACGGTCAACTTGTAGCTCCATAGCTTGTAATCCTCAGTCTGGGAGAAGTCAACGGCATGCTCGTGGGTTCGCTCCTTGAAGAGCTGCTGATGGAAGAGGTCGTTGGCACTGAAGGCAACCTGTAATCTGCCGTCCATCCACGATTTGTTGGCACCAAGACTCCAGTTCTGAGTGGGGCGGAACTTCGTTTTGCCCACTTGTCCTCCGTTGTCAAAACTGTAGGAGAGCGACAGCTGATAGTCGTTTGGTAGCGTGAAGTAATTGTCAAACGATGCATTCCAAGTTGCTCCGTTGTAACTGATTAGCTCTCCATGATCATTTACGGAGAAGCGCTGGTAAGTGATGCTTGCATTGACATTCGGACGCCAGCAGCCGAAGACGTGTCCCCAGTTGAGATAGGCCATGTATTTCTGCATCTTGTTGAAGTTCATGAATGTACTCACGTATCTTACGGGCTTGTCTTCCGGCACTTCATGAATGTACATGATGGAGTGGTCGATACGGGTGTATCTCAACATTCCCATGAAATCTTTCCACTGCACGGAGTAGGTCAGACGATAGGTGTTGACAGGCTGCAGCTTCGGATTGCTGATCTGATACTGAAAGCGCGAGATATAGTAGATGTTCCCACTGAGCTGACTGAAAGAAGGTCGGGCGGTGGTAGTTCGGAAGCTGAGCGAGTGATGCCATGATGGTTCGTTGAGAGTGATACCGAACGATGGAAACCACTGGTCGTAATGACGCTCCATATTGTCGGGAGATTCCTCCGACAGATTGGTGTATCGGGATGTGAGATGCTCGTATCGGATGCCTGCCCACCAGCTCCATCTGCCAGCTTCACCCTGATATTGCAGGTAAGCAGCCGTCTTGGTATCGTGGTTTTTGTATTCCGTAGTTCCGAGCATATCGGCAGAACTTTCGGTTTTTCCCTTACCTTCCATCAGGCTCCATTCACCACCATAGTTGATGGAATGTTTATCAGAGATGAGTTGCTTGACTTCGATTCTTCCACTATAGATATCGTAGTTGGAATTAGAGCGGTTGAGGGTTTCCTGCATCTCGCTACCTTCTTTCTCCGTGATAGGCTGGCTGTCAGAATCCTTGTTCCTTGCATAGTCCAGATAAATCTGTGATGAGAGATGTTTCGACCATTTAGCCAGATGGAAGAGGTTGAAGTGGTGGCTGCGCTGGTGTCCCCATTGCTGGCTCTCCGCATCGAAATACTTCATCTCGCCATCCGCATCAGAAAGCTTCATCTCGCTATTTGTATCTTTTCCTGCTGGGTTGGGATAGCGATAGTACTGCTGCTGTTTTTCGCTTCTGCCGCCATTCAGCCAGAGCCCTTCCCATTGTATTCCCACTTCGTGCTGCTTGCTGAGCTGCCAGTCGAAGTTGAGTTCCGTAGTGTTATAATTTGCCCTGTTCTTGCCATGGCGGTCGGCTCCGAAGAGATATTCGCCATCATTGGCTCTTACGAGCGCTTCCTGTGGCTGATGCACATTGTATCGGTTGTCTGTGTAACCGTAAAATCCTGTGAGCGAAATCTTCTTCGTTACCCAACCCAGAGTCAATTCCTCGTGGTTGTTGTTCACCTCGCTCAACTTATCATACACCTGCATCTTGCCGAATATACCCTCGTCTGTTCTTCTCGTCAGGATTCTCAGTACGGCTCCCGTCGTTGCATCATATTTTGCACCAGGAGTGGTAATGAGTTCTATTTCATCTATCAGCTTCACATCGAGATGAGAGAGTTCGGCAGAAGTCGCCTTCTTGTCGTTGAGATAGATGATGGGTGCTCCCAGTCCGTTTACTTCCAGAGTTCCATCGGCGGTTTGTTTCATGCCGGGGATGTGCTTCAATACATCTTCCAGCGTTGGCTCCTTTGCCAAAGGAGTGTTGCGGACACGGGTAACCAGGGCATCGTTTCTCATCTTGTACATCGGGCGATGACCTGTTACGGTTACGGCTTGAATCTCGGCTTCCTTATCAGCTTTTGTCTCAGCCTCCTTATCAGCATAGATCTCAGTCTCCTTATCAGCTTTGATCGAATCTTTTTCCGTCTGTATTGAGTCTGCGGAAACTCCGGATGTCGGGAATTTCCCGTTTTGTGCTGTTACACAGGTGGCGGTGGCTAGCATCGCGCATAAAACTGTTTCTTTCTTCATTTTCTTCCTTGTTTTTTGTTTTCGTCTGCAAAGGAACAGCTTTTCGGGCTCAAAATCGCAAATAATCATTACTGAAACATTACGCTGGCAAAATAATCTTGCTTCACCTTATTATATATAGTGAAATCTTCGTACCTTTGCATCGAAAAAAGAAAAAATGATATGAATAGAAGAATCAAACAAGTCTGGCTGCTCGCCATCCTTTCCTCTTTCCTGCTGATAGGCTTGCAGACCTATTGGCTCTACAATAGCGTGACCTATTCGATGGGAGAGATGGGGAAGAAAAACGCCGAAAAGGCGGAACAGGCGATTATTGCCTATCTGACAAATATCGGAGCGGCGGTAAAAGAAAAATCACATATCGGTTATGTCGTCTCGGCATATTTTTCAGACTTCAAGGGTCCCTGTACTACGGTTTGCTCTCCGCTGGATACGGATACAATCATTGGTGGAGTGGTGTATCGCAAGCCGGGATTCGGTAATGTGATGGAGAAGAGAGATACTTTCGATTTGCGTGAGACGGATTCCAACAATTCTTTTGATTGCCTGAATACTTACATCACTTACCAGCTTACCCGCTTTGACAAGGCGCATTTTGATCGTTTCATCAGTAGGAAACTGGGCAATGATTTCATCGGGGCAGAGATGAAGACGGGCAAGCATCGTCTGTGGCAGACAAGAATCGTGGAACCTCCTACCTTGTTTCATCACGAAATGCTGGTGGAAGTGCCTTTCAATCCTATTCAGTATCAGTCGATGCAGATGAGGATGCAGGTGCTGATGCTGCCCATCCTGAAGGGAATGATGTGGCAGATGATAGGAAGTCTGCTGGTTACCATCATGCTTCTCCTGAGCATAGCTTATCTCATCAAGGTGATGCTCCTGCAGAAGAAGGTGGATAAGATGCGAAGCGACTTCGTGCATACGATGATTCACGAGTTGAAGCGCCCCGTGCAGACGCTGAAGATGTGTGTATCCGTATTCTCTGCTCAAAAGACAGATGAGAAGGATGAGAATGCCCTTATCATGGAGACCGTAAGAGAGGAGAGCGATAACCTGACTGCCTATCTCGCCAAACTCCGTGAAGTAATCAGGGCAGAGGAACATATCCCGCTCCAGATAACTTCTTTCGATATCCATGCCGCTTTGCTGAAGCTGGTGGCAGTTTATCGAAAGAATAAGCAGAAGGAGGTGAATGTTTCGCTCGATTACCAGCGCACTTCCGATAGGATGATGGGAGATAGAGACCAGCTTCTGAATGTGGTCAGCAATCTGATGGAGAACTCGGTGAAGTATTCCGGCGACATTGTCAATATCCATGTTGCCTGCCGAGATACCGAGAAGGGGGAAGTCATGATTTCTGTATCAGATAATGGTATCGGAATTTCGCCCGACGAGCAGCAGAGAGTCTGGACGAAGTTCTATCGCAGCAATGCTTATCCGGATATGATGCAGCCGGGCATCGGCTTGGGCTTGAGTTTTGTGGATATGATTGTGAAGGCCCATGGGGGCAGAAAAATGATGCGGAGCGAAGTGGGCAAGGGAACAAGAATTTCGATTGTCATCCCGCAGCACTCCTGATGCATCCGGTTTAACGCTATAAAGAACAGAAAAAATGATCAAGATATTATTTGCAGACGATGACTTGAAGTATTCCATGTTGCTGAAGAGTTTCCTGCAGCAGCATGGCTACGATGTGACTTATGCCGGCAATGGCAAGAAGGCATGGGAGCAGTTCCCGGAAGTGAAGCCCGACCTGGTATTGCTCGACATCAATATGCCGGAGATGGATGGCTATGAGGTGGCAGAACGCATCAGAGCCATCGACCCGAAGGTGCTTATCTTCTTTCTCACCGACCGTACGGAGAAGAACGATCGACTGAAAGGTTTCTCCCTGAAGGCAAACGATTATCTTGCCAAACCCTTCTATCCGGAAGAGTTGCTGGCAAGAATAGAGGAGCGGTTCTCCATGAATGAGAGTGAGACGATAGAAGAGGAGGTGTATCATTTCGGAGAAACCACCTTCTGCTATAACAACAATGAGCTTCGCACCCGTTCCTCTCGTGTGCTCATCACCAGCCGGCAAGCCGACATCCTCCGTCTGTTGGCGAAGAATATCGGCAATGTAGTAAGCAAGGAGATGATACAGGAGGCGGTGTGGGGTACCATGAGCTATGCCAACTCCCTGGCTGTGAATGTGCAGATGACGTATCTCCGCCATGCTCTTCAGCATGATGTGACCGTTAAGATTGAGTCGCTGAAGAAAAAGGGATACGTTTTGTCTGTTATTTCTCCAGAGTAACGATGATATAGCTTCTGCCATCCTCTTTCAGACCTCTTTCCTGAATGGCTTTGGTGCCCTCTTTCAAGACCTCGATGGCTTTGATTTTGCTGGGAGAAATCTTGTTGAATTCCTCTTTAATCAGCTCCTGCTCTCTGCCCTTGATCAGATAGTGAGGGTCTGGCTTGGGGGCAGGAGGTGTGGTAGTTGTGATGATATGAATTTCTATCACATCGCTTTTGGGTGCCGGCAAGACGGTGGTGTTTATGCGGTAATTCTTGATGGTTTTACCGATAAGCTCCTTGCCGGTGAAATTTGGGATGCGCTCACCGTCAATGCTGTAGATACGCAGGGTATCTGCCTTCGATGCCATACTGCTGGTTATGCCTAGCAGGGCAAATGCAATGGTGAAAATATACTTTTTCATAAGCGTAGAGTGTTTTATAAATCGTTTAATTGTGCCAATGGAAGTAGCTGATAACTACCATCTTGAGTCTCTGTGGTGCTGATGGTGTAATGCTGCGTGTTGCCATCGTTGTCGATGGTTGAGATAACGATGTTATCGCCTTGGCGGTTGATGGTCAGCTGCTCGGCAGAAGGCAGGGCGGCAGAGGCAACTTCATAAATCTGATTGAAATCTTCATGGATGCTTCTTTCTGTTTCAGAAGAAGTCTCTTCTATATTGCCAGAAGTCTTCTCCGTATTGCCTAAAGAGGTCTCTGCTGTCTTCCCAGCATGCTTCTCGCTTCTTTCTGCGATATTCTTTCTTTTGGCAAGGGCCATCTTGCTTGTCTTCATTTCCTGTGGAGTCACGATATCCTGGGTGGCGGCCAGGAAGAGGGAGTCGGCACGTTCCATCTTTTCGTATGCGTTCAGATTCTTGTCTTCATCCTCGGAAGATAGCTGCGAGCGAACCACCTGCTCTGTAGGAACCAGGTTGGCGAAGCCAGGTTGTTGTTCGGAAGAGGATGAGAAATAATCCTTGATAGGGAAGAGCAGGAAGATGAGTCCTGCCAGCATCGCCGTAGCAAGAAGAATGGCAGAGAGGCGTACCCATCTTGTTTCGTGCTTCTTTGAGACTCCAAGTTGCATCTCTTTCATGTCTGGCTGTTTATCTCCTTCTTCCACCTGATGAATATTCGGAGTATAGTTCTCCATTCCCAGCATCAGGTTTCTGATGTCGAGATCCTCATCGGTTAAATCCTTATCCTCGCAATGGCGATAGAAATCAGCCAATGCCTGTTCTTCCTCTACGCTGGTATCAGCATCGAGGTAGCGCTCTATCAGCTCGTGGCGATAGGTTATATCTTCTAGTTTCTTCATTTCTTTCATTTTTAGAATTTCATTTTTTTGAGTTCCAGCCTTTTATGACTTCATCATTTTCAGTAATGATCTTCTTGCTGCAGAAATCATCGTCTTGGTACTCGTCTTGTTGGCTCCGCAGATTTCAGCAATCTCATCAAGGCTCTTTCCCTCGCTTCTCAATAGCAGCATTCTTCTCTGCGTATCCGGAAGCCTGTCCATCGCCCTGTTGAGTCGCCTTTGCGTATCCTCGCCGATGATGGTCTGGTCGGTACGTTCGGTAGCCGTACAGATTTCTGCGGGATGCTTCATCTGTTCTAGCGATGCAGTCTGGGCTTTGTTGCGTCTCAGATGGTCGATACAGAGATTCCTGGCTATCGTGATTCCGAGCGCTTCTATGCTCTGGTATTCAGAGAGCCTGTCGCGCATCTTCCAGAGTTTCACCAGGGTTTCCTGCACGATGTCATCGGCTTCTTCGGCAAGGGTTCCTGCCGAGAGATAGCGTTGACAATGTGCCGTCAGCCTGGGGCGCATTTCCTGGACGATATGTTCAAATTCTGTTTCTTCCATTTGTTTCTTTTTATGTGTATGACGCAAGAAGAGGCGGAAGGTAAACAAAAAAATGCTACCTTCGCACATTTCTGTGCAAAGATAGCATAAAAACTTGAGATATAGACATATCTTTTATTTTATTTGTGGATGAAGTGGATTATTCTTCTGTTTTTGTCATCATCTTCTCATAGAGTCCATCCACGATGGAGTCGGCGAGCGAGATGTTTGGCACCATGATGTTTTCGCACTTCAGATATTCGCATGCCTTGAGGAAAATCTCTGCGGCAGGAATGATGACGTCGGCACGGTCTTCTTTCAGGGAGAAAGAAATCTCGCGCTCCTCGATGCTCAATGGCTGCATCATCGAGTAGAGACGCTTCAGCTCGGCAAGCGTCAGAGTCTTGGCATCCTGCTTGCTGTGGCGTGCCAGCTTGTTCAACTTGTTGATGTTGCCACCCGAACCGATGATTCTGATGTCGCCGTATTGCTCGGCATATCTCGTCAGGTTCTCCTTGAAGAGCTTTTCGGTATCGGCAGTCACCTTGCCGCTCAGCATTCTCAGGGTACCCATATTGTAGGAATAGCTCTCGGCGAGTACACCATCGTGGATGATGCTCACCTCCGTAGAACCACCGCCCACATCAATGTAGGCAAAGCTGCCCTCGTTGGAGTCTGTTTTCTCTACCAGGTTGTTGTAGAGGAGCTGTGCCTCCTCCTGACCCTTGATGATTTCGAGTTTGATGCCGGTTTGCTTCTCTATCTTCTTGAGCACCTTCTTGCCGTTCTCGGCATCGCGCATGGCAGAAGTGGCACAGGCGCGAAATGCCTCTACGTCATTGAGTTTCATGAATTGCTTGAAGCCCTTCATCATGTGGAGCATCATCTTCTCACGCTCCTTGGAAACCTTTCCCAGGGTGAAAACATCCTTACCCAATCGCAGTGGGATGCGGATGAACATGAGTTTCTTGATGCGGTCTTCCTCTCGGATTGCCTCGGGATCGAAGCGCTTGATGAGGAGTCGGGCTCCGTTGGAGCCGATATCAATGGATGCTAAATTCATTGCTGACATTTGCTATTTTTTTATTCGTTTACCTCCTGCTCTTCGCAGTAGGCTTTATAAAGTTCTTCCTGACTGCGGAATGGCTCGCCTTCTACAAATTCCTTGCCGCCCTTGCCATCTACCACTCTGCCATTCATGGTATCTCTCATACCATAGGAGATGGTGCGGAGCAGGTCTGCCTGCATATCCTCGTCATATACCGGGGTGAGTACCTCGATGCGGTTGATGAGGTTTCTAGGCATCCAGTCGGCTGAACCGATGAAGTATCTTGGCTTGCCTCCGTTGGCGAAGATGAGGATGCGGCTGTGCTCCAGATAGCGGTCGATGATGCCCACGCAGCGGATGTTGTCGCTGAGCTTGGCGATGCCTGGCACCAGCGAACAGTTGCCGCGGATCACGATGTCTATCTTCACACCTGCCTTTGAAGCCTGATAGAGCTTGGTTACCATATCGGTATCGGTGATGTGGTTGATCTTCATCTTCACCCAAGCCTCCTTGCCCTCGTTGGCATTCTTAATCTCGGTGTCGAGCATACGCAGGATGCGGCTCTTCATGGAGTTTGGAGATACGAGGAGCTCGTTGAAGCGGAATGGTGAGAATGGGCGGTCGATGAAATCGAATACCTTAGCCACCTCGTTCACCAGCTTAGGGCGGGCGGTCATCATCAGATAATCGGTATAGATCTTGGCGTTGCCCTCGTGGAAGTTTCCGGTTCCCACACAGGCGATGTTGCCCTTCTTTGACTCGATATAGAGCAGTTTGGAGTGAATCTTCAATCCTTCTACACCGAAGATCACGTTTACGCCTTCTTCCTGCATACGCTTGCTCCACTTGATGTTGCTCTCCTCGTCGAAGCGCGCCAGAAGCTCTACCACGGCAGTCACCTTCTTGCCGTTGCGGGCAGCGGTGATGAGTGCCTTGACTACCTTGGAATCCTTTGCCAAGCGATAGAGGGTGGTCTTGATGGCCTTTACCTCTGGCTTGGTAGCAGCCTCACGGAGCACACGGATGTAGCCGTTGAAGCTATGATAAGGTACGTGGATGAAACGGTCTTTCTCACGAATCTGGTCGAGGATGCTCTCGTTGGAGAGGAACTCCGGCTTCATGATTGGAGCCCACTTCTCGTATTTCAGTTCCTTGTGTCCGCAATCAGGGAACGACATCAGATCCTTGTGGTTCTGGTATCTTCCGCCAGCCAATGAGGCGTCCAACTCCTTGGTGTTCAATCGCTCACGCAACTTCTTCTGAAGTTCCTTCGGCATCTCCTGGTCGTAGATCACGCGCACGGCTTCACCCTTCTTACGGCTGTTTACGCCCAGGGCAATCTTCTCCATGGTACCGAAGTCGGCATCATTGTCCATCTCCATCTCGGCATCCTTGGTAAACTTGAAACTGTAGGCACGGTAGGTGCTCTTCTTGAAACCGAGGAATACCAGTGGCAGACAGTATCTGATTACATCGTCGAGATACATGATGTTGTCGAAGCCATCGCTTGCCGGTACCTTCACCCAGCGTCCATAGACTCTATCCGGTACCTTTACTACGGCATATTTCTTCTTCTTGTCATCCTCAGCCTTTTCCACGGCGAGGTAGATGCGGTTGTCCTCCAGGGTAGAGAGGTCGTCTATCTCATTGAGCCAGATAGGGTTGACAGAACCATTGAGCTTGTCGTAGAAGAACTGCGTAAGGAAATCCTTCTGCTCGTCGTTGAGCTGGTCTTCGGTGAGCAGGCGAACCTTGTGAACTTCAAGCTCTCGGAAAACTGTATCCACCGCTTCAGTGTATTCTTTCGAATAAGATTCATTGAGCTTATTTATCGTTTTAAGAGATTTCTTAATCTGCTGTTCGGTATCCTTATCGAGTTTCTGGTCGAGCATGCGGTTGAGGGATGCTACGCGGACACGGAAGAACTCGTCGAGGTTATTGGAGTAAATACCTAGGAAAGAGAGGCGCTCCAACAGTGGCACATACTCTTTCTCGGCCTCCTGCAGAATGCGATGGTTGAAGTACATCCAACTGATGTCGCGTTCTACGTATGCTTTTTTAAGTAATTCTTCTTTGGTCATAACTATTTGCTAATTATTAAGTTACTTTGTTTTCGCAGGCTCTTTCTTGGCATTGTTTTCCTTCTTTACAGAGGCTTCTTTCTTTTCAGCCTTTTCCTCTACAGCCTTCTTTTCTGGAGCAGTTTTCTTCTTCTCTAAGTTAGCTTTCTTTTCAGAAGTCTTTTCTTTCTTCTCTGCGTTAGCTTTCTTTTCAGAAACTTTCTCGTCCTTCTTGTTCTTAGAAGATTCTTTAGAGTCTTTGCCTGGTACTTCCAGAACGAGGAAATCAGTATCTCCGTCGATAAAGTGAAGCTCTTTACGGAAGAACTTGCTGCTGCCTGCTGGAACCATGATGTCGTGCAACAGGTCGCAGTCATCGAAAATATGACGGCTCAACTTGTCTGGAGTTCCTGCGAAAGTAATCTTCTTCAGTTTGTCGCATTCAGCGAAAGCGTATGCTTTGATAGCTTTCACGCTGGCAGGTATATAAATGTTATCCAATTCATCACAATCATAGAATGCATCATGTTCAATCTCCTTCACCGTACTAGGGATGATGACATGAGACAGTTGTTTCTTGCCACGGAAAGCCATCTCTCCGATAATCTCTACTCCCTCAGGAATTGTGAAACTGTCATCGTGGTTCATGCAGTAAACCAAGCGCTTCTTGTCGGCGGTATAGACTGCCTCGCCGTCAAACTCAAAGTTATCGCTGTCAATCTTCTGTAAGGCGAGGTTGAGAACTAAGTTTTCAAACTTACCGTCTTTCTTGGATTTCTTCTTAAGAATCTCCAAAATCGCTTTTTTATTTTCCTTCATAAATCATATATGTTAATTGTATTTCTTTTCGGTTGCAAAGGTACGGCGATATTTTTAAACTAGAGCGAAAAGACGGTTACATGTTTATGACGATGATGTTACAGTGATATTACGCGTGTTGCAATCATGTTACAAGCTGTAAAAACAGACGATGTAACATATTTGTAACACTTATGTTTTACGGTAGAAACATCTTCTCCTTATCTTTGCAGCCGAAAAGAAATAGAACTTCATCTTGTTGAATTTCAATTCATAACGGGATTGCTTTCTTGTTGATAAAATCATTTAAGGTATATATATAATAAGGTAAAAATGAAGAAGAAAACGTATCTGTTGATGGCACTCTCTATGGTGTCGATGGGAATGAATGCCCAAAACTCAGAAAAGAGTTCTCTTGGAAACGATGTGCCTGATTTCGTCAAGACTATGACGATTGGTGGAACCATCCGTTCTAAGTATGAATACCAAACCGAAGAAGGGGAGGGACGATTTGAGGTGCGTACGGCTCGTATCAATGTAGCAGGAAATGTAACAAAGGAGGTTAGTTATAAGGCTGAGATTGATCTCTGTGATGAGGGTAAGATCAAGATGCTCGATGCTTATACCCGCATCAAGCCTTGGAAGACTCTGCAGTTTACTATCGGTCAGGAACGTGTGCCATTCACTATTGATGCTCATCGTTCTCCTCATCAGCAATACTTTGCCAACCGTTCGTTTATCGCCAAGCAGGTGGGTAACGTTCGTGATGTGGGTGCTGAAATCGGATACACCTGGAATGTAGGTTTCCCTATCGTGGTAAATGCCGGTATCTTCAACGGCTCAGGATTGACCAACCAGAAAGATTACTGGACCAAGGGAGTCAACTATTCTGCCAAGGCTCAGTTCCTTTTTCCGAATGTGAACCTGGTATTGAGTACCCAGAAGATCAAGCCTTCTGATGTTACGGTAACGATGTATGATGGCGGTATCACCTTCCATAAGGGTGGTTTCATAGCAGAGGCTGAGTATCTTTACAAGCATTACAGCAAGGATGCCTTCCACGATGTTCATGCATTCGATGGTTTCGTTTGCTATGACATTCCGGTGGCTAATCCTAAAAGTATCATTAGGAAGGTTTCTCCATTGGCAAGATATGATTTCATGAGCGACCACAGTGACGGTACCCGATATGGCGGTTCTGATACCGAACTGGGTGCCTTGAAGATTAACGATTACAAGCGCCATCGTGTTACGGGCGGTGTAACCCTGAGCCTTGCCAAGCCATTCATCTCCGATATCCGTATCAACTACGAGAAGTATTTCTATCGCAAGGGTGGTGTGGCAAAGACTTCAGAAAAGGATAAGATTGTTGTGGAGTTCATGACAAAATTCTAAAATCCCATTGTGAGAAAGTTATATGTTTAGAAAAAAGCCCAGCAAGGTTCGTTGAATCCTGCTGGGCTTTCATCTTTATAATCACTAATAATTAATCACTAATAATTAATCACTATTATAGCATTCCCTTAGAGCTAGGAAGCTCGAAGTGATAGATGTCTCTCTTCACCGCCATTTTCAGCGAACGGGCAAGTGCCTTGAAGATGCCTTCTATCTTGTGATGCTCATTCTCACCCTCAGCCTTGATGTTGAGGTTCATCTTTGCCGCATCACTCAGACTCTTGAAGAAATGCTTGAACATCTCTGTTGGCATTTCACCTACCTTCTCTCTGTGGAACTCGGCATCCCAAATCAGCCATGGACGGCCACCGAAATCCAATGCTACCTGACAGAGACAATCGTCCATCGGCAGACTATAGCCGTATCTTTCTATTCCTCGCTTGTCGCCGAGCGCCTGCAGCAGGCATTCGCCCAGGGCAATACCCGTATCCTCAATGGTATGATGCTCATCCACATAGAGGTCGCCCTTGGTATGGATGGTGAGGTCCATCATGCCGTGCTTGCCTATCTGCTCCAGCATGTGGTCGAAGAAACCAAGACCGGTAGAGATGTCGCATTTGCCTGAACCATCGAGATTTACCTTGATATAGATATCTGTCTCCTTGGTGGTGCGCTTCACCTCTGCGATACGGTCGCCGGCAAAGAGAATCTCAGCTATCTTGTCCCAATCCATGCCATCCTTTCCAAGAATCAGACTCTTGCAACCCAGGTTTTCGGCAAGCTGGGCATCGGTTTCACGGTCACCGATTACATAACTGTTTGCCATATCGTAGGCAGGATTATCGATGTATTCGGTCAGCATGCCTGTGCCCGGCTTTCTCATTGGCGAGTTATCCTCCGGGAAGTGGCGGTCGATGTGCTGCTTGCTGAAGTGGATGCCCTCGCTCTCCAGGGTCTGGATGATGAAGTTGTGTACAGGCCAGAAGGTGTCTTCCGGGAAGGAGTCGGTGCCCAGGCCGTCCTGGTTGCTCACCATCACCAGCTCGTAGTCAGTGTGCTGGGCAATGAAGGCGAGGTTGCGGAATACGCCCTTGGTGAATACCAGCTTCTCGAAGCTGTCAATCTGCTCATCCTCTGGTTCCTGAATCAGGGTTCCATCGCGGTCGATGAAGAGTGATCTTGTCTGTTTCATTTTCTCTTAGTATTTTATGCTAATATGATTAATACTTTTCTATTTCTGTGGTTGTCATCTGTTGGCTGTCCTTCTGTTTCTGCTTTTCTTCATCTGTTACCTTGTATGAACCATAAAGGTAGGCCAAGGATATGCCAAGCCAGCTCAGTGCATAGATGATAAGGAGACTGGTGATGGTGAAGACGAGGAAGAGGAGTGGGGTGAAGTACCCTGGTACTCCCAGTGGGTCGCCATCAAGAGCGCCTAGCTGTGAGTAGAACTGGGCGATGATGAGGATGATGGAAGGCAAGGCTGCGATAAAGGTGGCAATGCCTACAATCATGATACCGAGGAAGCAAGTCATGAAGAAACCTCCGAAATGACGGAGGATACGGAGCAAAGACTTGCCAACCTTGCGCTTTTCGCCCTTTGCACACAGTTGCTTTCGTGGCATGAGATACCAAAACGAAATGACTGCCATGACGATGGTGGCTAAGTAAATGATGGTTTGCAGAATGAATGATGCCATCGGATTTACTACTCCCCAATCGTGAAGCGACTTGTTGGGGAGGAGAAAGTAGAGTACGATAGCCAACAATACCGCAAACGGTACATGTGTAGCCCAAGTTTGCTTGACAAACGATTTGATGTCGCTCGTCATTGTATTGTAGGATGCTTTCATACAAGCAGTTATGCTACGCTGCTTAAATAATTCATTTACTTCCATAACTATCTTGTTTTAATTTCGAATTATCGTATTATATCTTTTTTACCTTTTTACCCTTTTACCTTTAAAAGTTTTTTTTACCTTTTTACTTTTTTACCCTTTTACCTTTAAAAGTTTCTTCTGAATTCAGAACAGGTAATGGCTGTTGCGATAGCTACGTTCAGGCTATCAGCAGTAGCTCTTCCTTCAGGGAAGTTCGGGATAAGCAACTTGTGGTTCACCTTTTTAGCCAAAGCAGGCGAAATACCTTTTCCTTCGTTTCCCATCACGATGAGTCCTCGGTTTTCGAGCGTTTGCTGATAGATGTTGTCACCGTCCAACAGGGTGCCGTATACAGGAACATCAGCAGGAAGAGATTCTACCAGACCCAGCAAATCGCCATATTCCACCTTTACTCTTGCGATGCTGCCCATTGTAGCCTGCACCACCTTTGGGTTGTATACGTCGGCTGTATCCTGACTGCAATAGATGTGGGTGATGCCAAACCAGTCGGCGATGCGGATGATAGTACCCAGATTGCCTGGGTCTTGCACGCCATCAAGAGCCAGATTCAGTTCATTGGTGTTGATGCTGTAATCTCCTGATGTTGCCTGTTTGAATACGGCAAGAACCTGCTGCGGATGCTGCAGGAAACTTACTTTCTTCAGCTCCTCTTCAGTAACCTCAACCACTTCTGTTTGAGCCGCGAAGTGCTTGCCTTTGAGCCATTCACCTGTAGCCACGATGAGGTCGGCAGGTTGCAGAACGAGTAAGTCGTCTACCACCTTATGACCTTCGGCAACAAATTTGCCTTCTTTATTACGATTCTTCTTCAGTTCAAGAGAACGAATGTATTTTATCTTATTCTTGCTAATCATTATGCGTGCAAAGATACTGCAAAAAGCAGACAATACAAAATAAATTAAGATTTCTTTTCGCATTTAATTTTGTATTGTCTATGATTTGCATTATCTTTGCAGTCTAAAATGGATATTTACATTGTCTTATTAGGCAAATAACGAATAAGATTAGTGAAGAAACAAACGATTTTCATCCTTTCTTTGCCGTTGCTCTTGGGGGCTTGTTCTTCCAGCAAATACGTGCCAGAGGGAGAGTATATATTAAATAAGGTAGAGATGGAGAGCGATTCAGCTGATTATGATGCTGGGGCGCTCAAGCAGTATGTGCGCCAGAAAGAGAAGCCGAAACTCTTTTCGCTCTTTAAGAATCCTTTCAGCAGGAAGCCGGTCATCTATGATACGTTGCAGGCCCGGCTTACTTGTCAGGACCTTGTCAAGGCAATGCAGAACCAGGGATTCATGCATGCCGGCGTTTCGCTCAATACCACCACAGAAGGCAAGAAACTGGATGCAAAGTATATTTTGCATCCCGGCATTCCGTATGTCATGGGTAAGGTGGAGTATGAGGTTGAGGATGAGAACATACAGAACATTCTGCATCTCGATGACCCCGACAATCAGAACCTCAAGCCAGGGATGCGATTCTCGGTAGAGGCGCTGGATAATGAGCGCAAACGCATTGCCAACCTGCTGATGGATGACGGCTACTTTAGGTTTAACAAAGACTTTATCTATTTCGCTGCTGATACAATAGCGGGAAAGAACGATATTGCTCTAACCTTGCATCTTACGAAGTATAAGGCTAGCAGCAATGCACCCGAAACAGAACATCCCCGTTATCAGATTCGCAATATCAACTATCTCAGCAATGATAGCGACCGTATTCATCTTCGCCGTCAGGTATTGCTCAATGCTACAGCCTTGAAGGAAGGTAAACCTTATAGTGCCTCTAATCTGCAGCGCACCTATAACAACTTTGCCCGTCTGCAAGCAGTGAAGTATACCAATATCCGATTTGCGGAAGTTCCGGATAGTGATAGAATAGCTTATTTCGGCAGAAGTCTGGATACTGGTGATGGTGATTTCAACCGTCTGCTGGATTGTAATATTCAGGTTAGCACCAATAAGCCTTCTACGATTTCTTTCCAGCCGGAAGGAACCAATACGGCAGGCGATTTTGGTGCTGCAGCATCGCTCACTTATACCAACAGAAATCTATTCCGTGGCAGTGAACAGCTGAGCATCGAACTCCGTGGCGCTTACGAGGCAATAACTGGTCTGGAGGGATATCAGGACCAGAACTATACCGAGTATTCGGTAGAGGGAAAACTGGTGTTCCCACGATTCGTGGCACCTTTCCTTTCCAAGAATTTCCGTCGCAGACAGACGGCAAACAGCGAGTTGTCGGTAAGCTGGGATTTGCAGAACCGTCCGGAGTTCCATCGCCGCGTCTTCTCTACGGCATGGCGTTATCGCTGGGCAGAACCACGTCATCATCTGGCTTGGCGCTTCGACCTGCTTGATCTCAACTATGTGTATATGCCTTGGATTTCGGAGACATTCAAGAAGGATTATCTCGACAATGTCGATAACAGAAATGCCATCTTGCGCTATAATTACGAAGATATCTTTATCATGAAGATGGGATTTGGACTGACCTATAGCAATGGTGTGGATGCTTTCCGATTGAATGTGGAGTCGGCAGGCAATCTGCTCGATGGCTTCTCTAAGACTCTGGGATTCAGAACCAATTCGCAGGGACAGCATACGTTCCTGAACATCGCATACGCTCAGTATGCCAAGTTTGATTTCGATTATACCCATCTCCTGCAGTTGGATAAGCGTAATGCCCTGGCGCTGCATGCCGGTCTTGGTGTGGCGTATCCGTATGGCAACAGCACCGTGCTGCCTTTTGAGAAGCGATACTTCTCCGGTGGTGCCAACTCGGTGAGAGGATGGGGAGTCAGAGAATTGGGCCCTGGTAAATATAAGGGAAACGATGGCAGAATCGACTTCATCAACCAGACGGGAGATTTGAAGCTGGATTTGAATGCAGAGTATCGTACTGCTCTTTTCTGGAAGTTTGAAGGAGCGCTGTTCCTGGATGCCGGTAACATCTGGACGCTCCGCAATTATATAGAACAGCCAGGAGGACAGTTCAAGATAAATGAGTTCTATAAGCAGATAGCTGCAGCGTATGGTTTGGGACTCCGATTGAATTTCGATTATTTCATCCTACGTCTGGATATGGGTATGAAGGCAATCAATCCTGCCTATGAGAGTGGAGATGAGCATTGGGCGATTATTCACCCAAAGCTCAGTCGTGATTTTTCTTTCCACTTTGCGGTAGGCTTGCCATTCTAACCTTCCATACCCCTTCTTCCATACACATCGGCAACAGGAAGTCGGCCTCTTCTACGAGGTGGGCTTCCTTGCCAATGCTGTCCATCTGCAGGAAATTGCGCACGGTGATATCAGCGATGGCACTTACTTCGTCATCACCGAAATCGATGTCGTTGATTTCTACCGTGGCATCCGCTTCCTTGTTCCTTAAAAGTTCCACATCTGCTTCATGTACATTGCTGGCTGCATACTTCAGCCATGGCTCAGAACTGGCAGTACAGAACTTGATGGCCTTTGGAAATTGCCAGTTATAATAATAGGTGGCAAACGAATCAAGGTTGTTTTTCAGCTGATCTTCGCTACCTTCGTGTGCCTGGCATCCTGTAAGGGTGTAAAGGCTTGTTGTTATGGCTACTACAGCCATTCCTATAGCAATTATATGTTTTTTTATCATGATTTCTATTTCTTAAAATATCTATTTATTTGCTTTTTTTGTGCACAAAGATAGTAAAAAACTTTGTAATAAGAATCTTTTTTGCTAACTTTGCAGTAAAATAACAATTAAAATGCTAAGATTTATATCCTTTGGCAGTGGAAGTAGTGGCAATAGCTACTATCTTTACACTGATACGGATTCGATATTGATAGACGTAGGAGTAGGAATCAGAACACTGAAGAAGCACTTCCATAACTATGGATTACGCTTCGAGGATGTACATCACATCCTCATCACTCATGACCACGCCGACCATGTAAAGTCGGTGGGCAGCTTGAGTACTGATTATAAACTACCAGTATATACAACCCGTAAAGTTCATGTAGGTATCGAGCGCAATTATTGCGTCCGAAAGAAAATTGCGCCCAATCATGTGCATGTCATCGAGAAAAATGTACCTTTCTATGTGGGGGAATTTAAGGTGACTCCTTTTGGGGTGCCTCATGACAGTACTGACAATGTGGGTTATTTTGTGGAGTCAGGAGGCGTAACTTTCTGTCTCATTACTGATGTGGGGCATATCACCGAGGAGATGCACGATTTTATCAGTCGTTCCAACTATCTGGTGATAGAGGCCAACCATAGTGTAGAGATGCTTCAGCAGGGACCTTATCCTCAGTATCTGAAGGATCGCATTCTGGGACCTAACGGTCATCTCAGCAATGATGACTGTGCTAATGCATTAGCCGATTATGCCACACCAATCCTTCGCCATGTCTGGCTCTGCCATCTCAGTGAGGAGAACAATCATCCCGAATTGGCGAGAAAGACCGTGGAGCAGATTCTGCGTAGCAAAGGCATCGTAGCCGGAAAGGACTTCGAACTGGAAGTGCTGAAGCGGAAGACGCCTAGTGAAATTTATAAATTGGTGTAAATTCCCGGCACGCCCAGAAAGGGCAGAAGCTCCTAGCCCAGGGTAACACCCTGGGTTTATGGCCATTTGCAAAGACGCCCTGTAAGGGCAAAAGCTTTAATTTTGAATGCTTTTGCGCTTACAGGGCGATTTCTTTTAATTCATATTTCTTTCTAAATCTTCTCCAATGCCTGCTTGATATCATCCAGAATATCTTCAACATCCTCGATACCTACTGACAAACGGATCAAATCTGGGGCAACACCTGCCTCCTTCAACTGCTCGTCTGAAAGCTGACGGTGGGTATGGCTGGCTGGGTGGAGCACGCAAGTACGGGCATCAGCCACATGAGTCACGATATTAATCATATCGAGCGAATCCATGAACTTGATGGCTGTTTCGCGGTCACCCTTCAATCCGAATGCGATAACACCGCAGGTGCCGTTTGGCATGTACTTCTGGGCAAGATCGTAATACTCATCTCCCTTCAGTCCGCTATAGTGAACCCAAGCCACACGCTCATCGTTCTGCAGGAATTCTGCTACCTTCTGTGCATTCTCGCAATGCTGACGCATACGGAGATGCAGACTCTGAAGACCTAAGTTAAGGATGAACGAATTCATTGGTGCAGGGATGGAACCCAGGTCGCGCATCAACTGGGCCACGAGCTTGGTGGTATATCCCATCTTGCCGAATGCCTTTACGTAGGTCAGTCCGTGGTAACTCTCATCCGGTGTGCAGAGACCAGGGAACTTCTCGGCATTCGCCATCCAGTCGAAGTTGCCGCTATCCACTACAACGCCACCTACCTGAGAGGCTGTACCATCCATATATTTAGTGGTAGAGTGGGTAACGATGTCGGCTCCCCATTCAAATGGACGACAGTTGATTGGGGTGGCGAAGGTGTTGTCTACAATGAGAGGTACACCGTTCTTATGAGCGATGCGTGCAAACTTCTCGATATCAAGTACTGCACAGCCAGGATTGCTGATGGTTTCGCCAAATACTACCTTGGTATTTGGACGGAATGCCTTTTGGATTTCCTCCTCGCTATCGTTAGGGTTTACGAAGGTACATTCGATACCGAGTTTCTTCAAGGTAACACCGAAGAGGTTGAAGGTACCACCGTAGATTTCGTTGGAAGTAACGATATGATCGCCTGCCTCGCAGATGTTGAACACAGCGTAGAAGTTGGCAGCCTGACCGCTAGAAGTCAGCACTGCGCCCACGCCACCCTCAAGCTGAGCAATCTTCTTTGCCACAGCATCGTTGGTAGGGTTCTGGAGTCGGGTATAGAAATATCCCTCTTTCTTCAAATCGAAGAGCATCGCCATCTCCTCAGAGTTGTCGTATTTGAATGTTGTACTCTGATAGATTGGCACCTCAATCGGTTCGCCATTCTTTGGTTCATAGCCTCCCTGCACGCAGAGGGAAGCAACACGTAATTTCTTTTCCATTGTCGGTTATGTTTTTTATGTTGTAATTGTATTATATGTTTATTTCATAAATACGAAGTAGACTGCTGCTATCAGGCAGATGAATGCTGCCAGATGATTCCAATGTAATCCTTGTCCCTGGAAGAGGATGTTGGCAATGATGGCAAAGACGATAAGCGATACGCATTCTTGTATCACTTTCAGCTGTACCAGATTGAAAGGACCGCCATTGTCTATGAATCCGATGCGGTTGGCTGGTACCTGACAGCAATATTCAAAGAAGGCTATGGCCCAACTGAAGGCGATGACTCCTATCAGAGGCCAGTTGCTGCTCACCCCTGTCTGCTGAAGTTTGAGATGCCCGTACCAAGCCAATGTCATGAAAATATTGCTCAGTACCAATAATAATATAGTATATATACCATTCATAACAATAATTGTTTAATGTGTGCAAAGGTACTACAAAACATCGAAAATACGAAGAATTTGTCCGAAAACATCGTGTTTTAGATGAAAAAAAGTCTGTTTTGAGTGCTTTATACCACTTTTTTGCATAAAAAATGAAAATAATTGAGAAAAAATTTGGTGGTTTCAAAAAATAGTAGTACCTTTGCACTCGCTTTTACGAAATGGATGCACCCTTAGCTCAGTTGGTAGAGCAACTGACTCTTAATCAGTGGGTCTAGGGTTCGAATCCCTAAGGGTGTACATAGTCTGTTTTTGCAATCATACGCCAACAATGCACCCTTAGCTCAGTTGGTAGAGCAACTGACTCTTAATCAGTGGGTCTAGGGT
>CAVHWE010000019.1:0-20752 GCA_963639495.1 bacterium
AGTTCAAAAATAAGCTATGCAACTTAAAATTGGGTACCTTTTTCAGTGCCCTCCCTGGGCTAGGAGCTTCTGCCCTTTCAGGGCGTGTGGGGCAAAAATTGCGAAAGTTCAATGAAATAATGATGAATCTGATATGAAAAAGAAAGTAGGTACATTTAAAATTTGGCTGTTGGCGGTTGCCGCAGTTGTGGCGTTTTCTGTCTTGCCGAAGGTTTCTTCGTTGGCAACAGAAGATAAGGCGCTTGTTGTAAAGGAGAATAAGCAGGAGGCTGCTGATGCTGCGGGGGATGAACCGGCTGCAGAGAATAAGCAGGAAACTGCTGGAGAGGGTGCGAATCTGGAGGCGCAGGGACTGGAGATTCCGGTATCTAAGGTAAAGGTATCTGAAACCATCAAGCATCGGTTGGCTTATACGGTATCTTATAATCATGATACGCGACAGCCTAACTGGGTAGCCTGGGTGCTGACGGGGGAGCATGCATCTGGTAAGTTGCCGCGCGGTAAGTTTGCTGATGATGAGGATATGCCGGCACCCGTGGGTACTTTGGCGGATTATTACAACAGTGGCTTTGACAGGGGACACATGTGTCCGGCTGGTGACAACAAATGGAGTCAGCAGGCGATGGACGAATGTTTCCTGATGACCAATATGTGTCCGCAGAACCACAGTCTGAATGCGGGTGTATGGAACACGATAGAGCAGCAGTGCCGCAACTGGGCGAAGCAGTATGGCAAGGTTTATATAGTCTGCGGACCGATATTTCTGAATAAGGAGCATCGCAAGTTAGGTAAGAACAAGGTGGTAGTGCCTGATGCCTTCTTCAAGGTGGTTCTTCATACGGGCAAGAATCCGCAAGCCATCGGCTTTATCTGCCGTAACCAGTCGCAGAAAGGCAGAAAGAAGACGGATTTCGTAAACTCAGTAGATGAAGTGGAGCGTATCACCGGCTACGATTTCTTCCCTCAGCTTCCGGATGATGTAGAGAAGAGGGTAGAGGCTAAGGCTGAAATGTTTTAGAAACGAATCTCGCAAGTATTATATAAGGTCACGCAGATTTGGCTTTCCCTTCGGCCGCCGATTTTCAATTCGCAGATGACGCAGATTTTTTTCTTTGCTCTTTTATGTCCAATACAAAAAACGCATAGTAGTGAAATCTGCGTCATCTGCCAAATCTGCGTGACCTTAATCATATGTGGTTTCAGCCCCCTCGACCGCACAGGTCGTTTTCCGTTAACTCAGCGTAATCCGATGAAGAAAAGAGATGAAGAAACGAAAAAAGGCTTTCCGTAATGGAAAGCCTTTTTCTTGAAGATCTGTGACTCGCATGGGGCTCGAACCCATGACCCCAACATTAAAAGTGTTGTGCTCTACCAGCTGAGCTAGCGAGTCAATCTTCTGCTTTATGTTTCAAAAGCGAGTGCAAAGGTACGGCAAAAATCTGAAATAACCAAATATTTTGCCATATTTTTACTGATTTTCTTCATTTTTATCCGAAATCGGGACATTTTCGCCCGTTTCTTCATGATATTGCGGCTTCTCCTTCGTTACATAGCGCTGCCAGTAGGCAATGAGGAGCGTAGTGAGCGGAAGGGCTACTATCAAGCCGAGGAAGCCCAGAAGTGCACCCCAAACAGAGAGACTCAAGAGGAGAATGGCTGGGTTCAGTCCCATCGCCTTACCCATGATCTTCGGGGTTACTACCATGTCGGTGATGACCTGCACCACACAGAACACCAGAACAGCCAGACCGAATACCAGCCAGAAGTTCTGACCTGTGTCGGCAGCCTTCAGCATGGCAAGGAATGCCGTAGGGATGAGGGCGAAGGTATGGAGATATGGAACCAGGTCCATGATGCCGATGAGAATGCCCAGACCTATCGCCATCGGGAAACCGATGATGGTAAAACCGATGCAGAACATGATGCCCATACAGAGTGCTACCAGTCCCTGACCACGTATATAATTGTTGAGCTCGCGCTCCACATCCTTCATCAGCGCACTCCAGAACGGACGGTTCTTCTTAGGGAAGATTCTCACCCAGTTGGCTGTCAGCGTCTCATAATCGAGCAGGATGAAGAACATATATAATAAGGTAATCATCGATGCCACTATACTCATCAGTACCGTTGCCGTCTGGCTGACTACCGAGAAGACCTTAGGCATGGTGGTCTTGATGGCATCGCTGAAGTCCTTGCTTTTCAGGAAATGCTCTATCTGCTCCTGGTTCGCCTGCAGCCAGTCTTTGATCAGCGCCGTCAGGTTGTTGGTATGAGTCGTCTGATGCAGCCATCGTGTCAATACCTCACCGAGTTTGTCAAACTGGTCAATCATCGGAGGGATGATGAGCCACAGCACGCCTCCTATAACAGCGATGGCCGTTCCCATGGCGATGAGGATAGACAACGCACGTATTTTGACGTGGAGTTTGTTTTCTATGAACTTCACAACCGGATAGAGCAGGTAAGCGAAAAACCACGCAATGAAGAATGGCAGCAGCACACTGCTCAGATAATTGGTCATGAAGAGCACGGCAAGAACGATGAGGGTAATACCCGCCCATCTTATAAATTTATCAAATGTAATCTCCTTTCCCATAACTAATCCTTTTGTTATAATTTTTCGTTAAGAATCGCCTTCTGGTAGCATTCTCTGCAGAGCGGTTCGTATTCATCTTTTTCGCCCAGGAGCACCCGCTTGTCGTTATTGACCAACCGGTGACTCACGTAGGCAACCGAACCGCACTTCACGCAGATGGCATGAACCTTGGTCACCTCGTCGGCGATGGCACAGAGGGCAGGAATCGGACCGAAGGGAACTCCCTTGTAGTCCATATCCAGTCCAGCCACGATGACTCTCACGCCACGGTTGGCAAGTTCGTTGCAAACCTCCACAAGACCATTGTCCAGGAACTGGGCTTCATCGATACCCACCACGTCGATATCAGAAGCCAATAGCAGTATCGATCCAGAGGACTCAATAGGAGTAGACCGGATAGAGTTCTGATCATGGCTCACTACATCTTCCTCGGAGTAACGAGTGTCAAGCGCAGGCTTAAAGATTTCCACCTTCTGCTTGGCGAACTTCGCGCGCTTCATTCTTCGGATCAATTCCTCTGTTTTTCCAGAGAACATCGATCCGCACACCACTTCAATTCTTCCGGGACGGTGTGCCTCCCCAATTAGATTTTCTGTCATTTCGGGGGCAAAATTAATAATAAGGTTTTAAAAAATGCAAAGAAACGCGTTTTTTTTTTGCTATGAAAGATTAATTAACTACATTTGCGGTCAGTATGGGCACATTATACATCGTTCCGACTCCAGTTGGTAACATGGAGGACATGACAATGCGAGCCATTCGCATACTGAAAGAAGCGGATTTGGTACTCGCTGAGGACACTCGAACATCGAGTGTCCTGCTGAAGCATTTCGATATCAGAAATCGATTAGTGGCTCACCATAAGTTTAACGAACATGGCACATCATCTGCCATCGTAGAGCGACTGAAGGGTGGCGAAACCATCGCCTTGATCAGCGATGCCGGAACACCGGGTATCAGCGATCCCGGTTTTTACCTCGCCCGCGAGGCAGCCAAGGCAGGCATCACGGTGCAGACTTTGCCTGGACCTACGGCATGTATTCCGGCCATCGTTTCATCGGGCTTGCCATGCGACCGTTTCTGTTTCGAAGGATTCATTCCGCAGAAAAAGGGCAGACAGACCTATCTTGAATCATTGAAGGATGAGGTGCGCACCATGATTTTCTATGAGTCGCCTTATCGCGTGGTGAAAACCTTGCAGCAGTTTGCCGAGGTTTTCGGGGATGACAGACAGGTGAGCTGTTGTCGTGAAATATCCAAACTCCACGAGGAGAGTGTGAGGGGTACGCTTGCCGAGGTTATCGCTCATTTTGAGAAGACAGAACCGAGGGGCGAATTTGTCATCGTATTGGCAGGAAAAGATCCCAAACAGCTCAAGGAGGAGATGAAGGAGAAGAAGCGTGAAGAGCGCCGGCAGAAGAAAAACGGGGCTCGCAGGGATGAAGAAAGTAATGAATAAATAGGAAGCGACGCGTTTTACGCGAAAAGATAATTTTTTAAATCAAACATTAAAAAGGAAAATGATTATGAAAAAGCTATTATTTGCGGCATGTTTAGCTGCTTTTTGCTTGACCAGTTGCAACAACGGCAAGAACAACACCCAGGATTTGGCTAATCAGCAGAATGATTCGCTAAACAGTATCATCGCTCAGAAAGATAGCGAAATTAATGATATGATGGGTACATTGAATGAAATCCAGGATGGTCTTAACCAGATCAATGAGGCTGAACACAGAGTAACTCTCCTGAAGAACGGTGAGGGTGCCAATAAGAGACAGCAGCTCAAGGAGGATGTGCAGTTCATCGCTACCCGTATGCAGCAGAACCGCGATCTCCTGGCTAAACTGCAGAAGCAGTTGGCTAACAGCTCTTTGCAGGCTGACCAGCTGAAGAAGACCATCGCAAACCTTCAGGAGCAGATTGCACAGAAGGATAAGGAACTCCAGATTCTTCGCGAGGAGTTGGACAAGAAGGATATTCATATTGCAGCGCTCGATGAGACGATCAACAATCTGAATACCAAGACCTCTCGTCTTACTACTGAAAGCAACCAGAAGACTGAGACCATCAATGCACAGGACAAGCAGATCAACACTGCCTGGTATGTATTCGGTACCAAGAAGGAGTTGAAGGAGCAGCATATCATGGAAGATGGTAAGGTAATGACCGGCAATTTCAACAAGAGTTATTTCACCAAGGTTGATATCCGCAACATTTCTGAAATCAAGTTGATGTCAAAGTCTGCTAAGTTGCTCACTACCCACCCATCAAGCTCTTATGCATTGGTACGCGATGCTAACAAGCAGTATACTCTCCGCATCACCAATCCACAGATCTTCTGGAGCACCAGCAAGTATCTTGTAGTGCTCGTTAAGTAATTATCTCTTTCTCTGAAAGAAATCCTGCATGAGTGCGCGGCACTCATCTTCCAATACGCCCGATGTAACTGTCGTCTTAGGATGCAGTGCATCGGGCGCATATTTTGTATACCCCCTTTTCTCGTCGCTGGCACCATATACCACGCGGCTGATCTGTGCCCATCCCAGCGCTCCGGCACACATCACGCAGGGTTCTACCGTTACGTAGAGGGTACAGTCTTTCAGGTATTTTCCTCCCAGCATGTTGGCTCCCGAAGTGATGGACTGCATTTCGGCATGAGCCGTAACATCGGTCAGCATCTCCGTAAGATTGTGGGCACGCGATATGATCCGGTCTTTACAAACGATGATGGCGCCTACCGGAATCTCGTCTTCATCGAATGCCGCCTGAGCCTCCATCAGGGCACGGCGCATGTATGCTTCGTCTTTATTCTTAATATCTTCCATTGTTTTTCGTGCAAAATTACATAAAAAAGTTTGAAGTGTGGACTTTTTTTATTATTTTTGCAAGGTAAAAGCATCTTTTGATGCAAAATAAAGGAAATAGACTATGGCAGAACATAATGAATTAGGCAAATGGGGAGAAGACGAGGCTACTCTCTATCTCGAGAATGAAGGCTATGTCGTCATCGACAGAGACTGGAAAGCCGGCAAGCGAGATCTGGATATCCTTGCCGTTTCGCCGGATGGTAAGACGCTGGTTGTGGTAGAGGTCAAGACCCGTTCGGGTGAAGAATACCAGCAGCCCGAGGAAGCCGTAGATGCCAGGAAGATGCGTAATCTGGCAATAGCCGCCAATACTTACGTCAAGGAACAGAAGGTGGAAAAAGAACTTCGCTTTGATATTGTTACCGTGGTAGGGGTAGGGCATCAGGTGAAACGCATCGAGCATCTTGTGGATGCCTTCAACCCGTTGCTGATTGGATAACCCGTTGTGATTCGCTATACATTATTATATAGACATGGAAAAGAAGATTATACGATTAAAGGAAGTGGATTCCACGAATGCCTTCCTGAAGAATTTGGATACTTATGATGAAGATGCGCTGACCATTGCCATTGCTGATTATCAGACATCGGGCAGGGGACAGGGCGTGCATACCTGGGAGAGTGAACCGGGCAAGAACCTCCTCTTCAGTATGATGATGTGTCCTAAGTGGGTACCTTTGCGCCAGCAGTTCCTCCTTTCCGAGGCTGGTGCGCTCGCCGTGAAGGACGCTCTTGATTCCTATACGGGCGGCATTACGCTGAAATGGCCGAATGATGTGTACTGGTATGACAAGAAGATTAGTGGCACGCTGATAGAGACTGTCATCGACTCCAAGGGCATCAAGCGCTGCATCTTCGGTATCGGCATTGATGTCAATCAGACTGAGTTCCACAGCGATGCGCCCAACCCTGTATCTCTGGCTCAGATTCTGGGACATGAGGTGGATAGGGAAGAGGTGCTGCAGAAGGTGATAGAGGCTTTCTGCAAATACTACGAACTTCTGCGTCGTGCCGACTATATGGATGTGTCGGGCATCTATCATCTTTCGCTCTACCGTCGCAAGGGTTACCATTGGTATGAGGATAAGGACGGTAAGTTCGAGGGTGCTTTCGTTGAGGTGGAGGACGATGGTCATCTCATCCTTCATGACAAGAAGGGAGTGATACGCTCGTATGCGTTCGGAGAAATCAAGTTCCTAGTTAATAGTTAATAGTTTATAGGAGGCTATGCCCTATAAACTGTTAACTGTAAATTGTAAATTAAAATAAAATGGCAAAGTTTAAAAGAATTCTTTTGAAATTGAGCGGCGAGAGTCTGATGGGCAAGCAGAGCTTCGGCATCGACCCAGAGCGCCTGAGTGATTATGCTAAGCAGATAAAGGAGGTCCATGAGATGGGCGTTCAGATAGGCATTGTGATAGGTGGTGGTAACATCTTCCGCGGTTTGAGTGGAAGCCAGAAGGGTTTCGACCGTGTCAAGGGCGACCAGATGGGTATGTGTGCTACCGTTATCAATTCCCTGGCATTGAGCAGCGCACTCGGAGCCTTGGGCGTTAAGAACAAGGTACTTACTGCCATCCGCATGGAGCCTATCGGCGAATTCTACACCAAGTGGAAGGCGATTGAGGCGATGGAGGCAGGCTATATCTGCATCTTCTCTGCAGGTACAGGTAGTCCATACTTCACTACCGATACCGGTTCTTCTCTCCGCGGTATCGAAATCGAGGCTGACGTGATGCTCAAGGGTACCCGTGTAGACGGCATCTATACCGCCGACCCAGAGAAGGATCCTACAGCTACCAAGTTCAAGGACATTACCTATGATGAGATTTATACCAAGGGCTTGAAGGTAATGGATTTGACGGCTACCACCATGTGTAAGGAAAACAACCTTCCTATCTACGTGTTCAATATGGATGTAGTAGGTAACCTCAAGAAGGTGATGGATGGTGAGGAGATTGGTACGCTCGTACACAACTAATCATCTCTCTCAACAGGAAGAAAAAAGCAAATGCGACTGGATTCACATCTAGCCGCATTCTTTTTTTAAACAACATTTTTTTTCAAACAACAGTTTTAAAAAATATCCCAATAATCAACTTAAAATCGGGGATTTCTTCTTCAGATAAATAATCGCCGAGATGATGACGTATGCCACGATGACAAGCCACCAGCCGGTGAGGAAACCGGTCAGACCATCGAGTGCTACCGAAGTAGCGAGGATGATGATGGTGAGCGCGGCAAAGCCATATTTCACCTCATTGCCCTTGAAACCCCACTGCTTGAACTTCAAGGCGAAAAGAGGCATCTCGCAAACCAGCAGATAGCTGGTGATGAGAATCAGAGCCAGAATGATGAATACCGACCACGCATATCCTTCGAGCCAGCTTGGATTGAACACAATCAGCGAACCCCAGAACAGGGCGTTGGCTGGTGTAGGAACACCGATGAAAGAGGTAGTCTGGCGTTCATCAAGATTAAACTTAGCCAGTCGCAATGCCGAGAAGGCTGCGATGATGAAGGCTGCGTAAGGCAGCCATGGGCGCAAAGGCTCCAGAAAACCAGGATATTCCATCACAAAGAGTTGTGAGAATACGATGGTGGCAGGAGCCACACCGAAGGTTACGTCATCTGCCAGCGAATCAAGCTCCTTGCCTATTGGCGATGAAACGTGCAGCAGGCGGGCGCTCATGCCGTCAAAGAAGTCGAATACGGCTCCGATGATAATCCATAACAATGCCATCTTTGGGTTACCGCCGAAGGCAAACGATGTTGCGATGCAGCCCGAAACCAGGTTGCAGCAGGTTATCGTATTTGGAATATGTTTCTTGATACTCATTTCTTTCCAGTATATTATGATAGAGTGAAAGCCTGAAGTATGTTCCGGCTTGCCCTCTATCTGTCAATATGTTATTTCAATTTAGCGATGATGGTCTGGTCGCCAGTAGTTGACTGTCCCATCTTTACGCATACTTCTGTACCTACAGGCAGGTAGACATCCACGCGTGAACCCAGCTTGATGAATCCCAGGTGCTCGTCGATAAAGCATTCTTCCCCTTCCTTGGCATAGGTTACGATGCGGCGTGCTACTGCACCGGCAATCTGTCGGCAGAGTACATCCACTCCCTCAGGGGTGGTAATCATCACGTCGGCATGCTCATTTTCCTCGCTAGCCTTAGGCAGCCATGCCTTGTGGTAGTTGCCGTCAACATGCTTCACGAATTTCACCTTTCCGTCTACCGGAAACCAGTTGGCATGAACATTCCAGAGGCTCATGAAGATGGAAATCATCAGGCGGCGGTCACCGAAGTAGGGAGCATTCTCCACCTCTTCTATCACCACAATCTTTCCGTCGGCTGGTGCTACTACCAGTTTCGAAGTATCCTCTACGTTGAGGTATCTGGTAGGACAACGGTAGAAGTTGAGCACGATACCATATACCGTACCGAACACAACAACAAAAGCCCAGAACGGAATCTTGTTGTCTAAGGTTGTCCACAATATAGCCGCAATGGCTACTAACGCTATCGCTCCGGTTACCAGCTGATCGGTACCTTCGCGGTGCAATCTTATCTTTTTTAATTTCTTTATTTTCTGTCCCATATAGTAGGATTAAGTTTTTATTGGTGCAAAGGTACGTCATTTTTATCACTTTTGCAAATTTTTTGTGGGTTTCTTTTACCTTTTTCAATATTTTCGCATATTTCTTTTGGCTTTTTCAATATTTCGCCGTAACTTTGTTGTCAAAATTCGAATTTTAAACAGATAATGGAAGATTTTGTTCATTTGCATGTACACACCCAATACTCCATCCTCGACGGTCAGTCGAAGATACCGCATCTGGTAGATAAGGCCATCAAGGACGGCATGAAGGGTATGGCGGTAACCGACCACGGTGTGATGTTCGGCATCAAGGAACTCACCGACTATTGCGGCAAGATTAATAAAGACCGCAAGAAGGAGGGACTCGAACCTTTCAAGCCTATCATAGGCTGCGAGATGTATGTGGCACGCCGAACCAAAGCCGACCGAGAGAAGGATAAGGGCGATATGAGCGGTTATCACCTCATTGTACTTGCCAAGAATTATAATGGATACAAGAACCTCATCAAGCTGGTGAGCAATTCGTGGGTGGATGGTTACTACATGCGCCCACGAACCGACCGTGCCGATCTGGAGAAGTATCACGAAGACCTCATCGTCTGTTCGGCATGTATTGCAGGCGAGGTGCCATCCAAGATTCTGCATGGTGACCTGGAAGGAGCCCGCGAGGCTTGCCAGTGGTACCACAACCTCTTTGGCGATGATTACTATCTCGAGCTCCAGCGCCATAAAGTGCCCGATGATCCCAGTCTGCTTGCCAACCGCGAGGCTTACGAGTTGCAGCAGCGTGCCAACAAGGAACTTATCAAGATGGCAAGGGAGTTTAACATCAAACTGGTGTGCACCAACGACTGCCACTTCGAGGATAAGGAGACTGCCGAGGCTCACGACCATCTGCTCTGTATCGCTACCGGCAAGGATCTCGACGACCCTAACCGTATGCGCTATTCCAAGCAGGAATGGTTCAAGACCCGCCAGGAGATGAACGAGGTGTTCTCGGATATCCCCGAAGCACTTTCCAATACCCTCGAAGTATTAGATAAGGTGGAGATTTACAGCATCGACCATGGTCCTATCATGCCTTTCTTCCCGATTCCGGAGAGTTTCGGTACCGAGGAGCAGTTGCGACAGAAGGTATCAGAAGAAGACCTCTACAAGGAGTTTACCACTGATGAGAACGGCAAGAACCCGCTGCCACCAGAGGAAGGTCAGAAGGTAATCGACCGATTGGGCGGTTACGATAAGATATACCGTATCAAGTTTGAGGCAGAATATCTTCGCCACCTTGCCTACGAGGGAGCCAAAAAGCTTTATGGCGACCCGCTGCCCGAGAATGTTGACGAGCATGTAAACTTCGAGCTCCACGTGATGAAGACCATGGGTTTCCCGGGCTACTTCCTCATCGTATCAGACTTCATCAGGGCGGCGCGCGAGGAACTCGGCGTGATGGTGGGCCCGGGACGTGGATCAGCGGCAGGTTCGGTGGTGGCTTACTGCTTGGGCATTACCAAGATTGACCCATTGAAGTACGACCTCCTGTTTGAGCGTTTTCTGAACCCAGACCGTGTGAACCTTCCGGATATCGATACCGACTTTGATGATGACGGCCGAGGCAAGGTGCTGAGATGGGTAATGGATAAGTACGGTCATGAGAACTGTGCCCATATCATAACCTATGGTTCCATGGCGACGAAGAACTCCATCAAGGACGTGGCGCGTGTAGAGAAGTTGCCGTTGGATAAGGCGAATGCACTCTGCAAGGCTATCCCAGACCGTTTGCCTGACGGTGCCAAGATGAACCTGCCCAATGCCATCAAATATACCCCAGAGCTGCGCGAGGCAGAGTTCTCCAACGATCCCCGCGAGAGCAATACCATCAAGTATGCCAAGATGCTCGAGGGAACCATCCGAGGCACGGGTATCCATGCCTGCGGATTCATCATCTGCCGCGACCCTATCAGCAACTGGGTGCCTGTATCAACTGCTGATGACCCTGATTTCCCGGGACTGAAGACGGCGGTAACGCAGTACGACGGCCATGTCATCGAGACCACCGGTCTGATTAAGATGGACTTCCTGGGCTTGAAGACCCTCTCCGAGATGAAGGAGGCATGCAAGGTTATCAAGCAGACTACAGGCGATGTCGTTGACCTCGATACCATCCCTATCGATGACGAACTGACCTATCAGCTCTATCAGCGCGGTCAGACCATCGGAACCTTCCAGTTCGAGTCGCCGGGTATGCAGAAGTATCTCCGTGAGCTGAAGCCTACGGTGTTTGAGGACCTCATCGCCATGAACGCCCTCTACCGTCCGGGACCTATGGATTATATCCCTGATTTCATTGCCCGCAAGAACGGCAAGCAGGCGATCACATACGATATTCCGTGTATGGAGAAGTATCTGAAGGATACCTACGGCATCACGGTCTATCAGGAGCAGGTGATGCTTCTTTCCCGTCAGTTGGCGAGCTTCACCCGAGGCGAGTCAGATGCCCTGCGTAAGGCGATGGGTAAGAAGAAAAAGGCTATCGTAGATGCGATGAAGCCTAAGTTCATCAAGCAGGGACAGGAGAACGGCCACGACCCTAAGGTGCTGGAGAAGATATGGGGCGACTGGGAGAAGTTTGCTTCCTACGCCTTCAACAAGTCTCATGCCACCTGTTATTCGTGGGTAGCCTACCAGACTGCCTATCTCAAGGCGCACTATCCTGCCGAATACATGGCGGCGCTGATGACCCGACGCTTTGCACAGATTACCGAAATCACCAAGCTGATGGAGGAGTGCCAGTCGATGGGCATCAAGACCTTGGGTCCGGATGTGAACGAGAGTTACCGCGTGTTCGGTGTGAACGAGCATGGAGAGATACGTTTCGGTCTTTCAGCCATCAAGGGTATGGGTGCTCCGGCAGCCGATGCCATCGTGGCAGAGCGTCTGAAGAACGGATCTTATAAGAGCATCTTCGATTTTGCCGAGCGTATAGATTACTCCAGCGTGAACCGCAAGGCTTTCGAAACTTTGGCGCTGAGTGGCGGTTTCGACAGCTTTGGCATCCGTCGCGAGCAGTTCTTCGGCAAGAACAACAAGGGCGAAACCTTCCTCGATACGCTGGTGCGCTACGGTCAGCTCTTCCAGCAGGAGCAGCACGAGGCAGCCACCTCGCTCTTTGGCGGTACCGAGGCGATAGAGATAGCTACGCCGCCTATTCCTGATGCAGAGAGCTGGAGCACCATCGAACGTCTGAATCGTGAGCGCGAGCTTGTGGGCATCTATCTTTCTGCCCATCCGCTCGATGAGTACAGCATCATCCTCAATTCCCTCTGCAATACCCATTGCTCTGAACTGGGCGACAAGCAGGAGCTGGCAAAGAAGGAGGATGTGGTGCTGGGCGGCATCATCACGAGTGTGAAGTCGAAGTTTACCAAGACGGGCAAGCCGTGCGGTTTCGTTACGCTCGAAGACTTTGAGGGTTCAGGCGAGCTGGCTCTCTTTGGCGAGGACTGGGGCAAGTGGCGCGGCATCATGGTTGAAGGCAGCACCATCTACATCACCGCCAAGTGCGTTTCCCGTTACGGCAATGCCAACTATCTCGATTTCCAGATAGGCAATGTAGAGTATCTGCAGACGGTCAAGGAGAACCGCATCGACCGCTTCACCATCAATGTGGAGAGTGATGCGATAGATGAAACGATGGTCAGCGACCTGCAGACTATTCTGGAGAATGACGAGGGCAAGGCGCAGCTCTTTTTCCAGATACATGATGTAGACAGCAATACCTATCTGCTGATGCGTGCCCGTGAGCATACGGTAGGCGTGGGTCATGCCCTCATCCAGTATATCGAGCAGCATCCTAAGATGAGCTATCAGATCAATTAGAGATAATTTTAGTTTAATATTTAAAAGTTTAGAAAAATGGAAGTAACAATTACAACCGAGAATTTCGAGAGCTACAAGAATGGCGAACTGCCATTGGTAGTAGATTTGTGGGCAACATGGTGCGGTCCTTGCCGCCAGATTGCTCCTATCGTATCAGAACTTGCTGAGGAGTTTGACGGCAAGTTGGTAGTAGGCAAGTGTGATGTAGAGGAGAACGACGACATCGCTATGGAGTTTGGTGTTCGTAATATCCCTACCATCCTCTTCTTCAAGGGGGGCCAGCTGGTAGATAAGTTTGTTGGCGCAGCCTCTAAGGCAACCCTCACCGAGAAGTTCCAGGCTCTCCTGTAATCAGCCCGGATAGGAAATGATAAAAGCATCTGGCTTGAGAAAACATGCTCTCAGCCAGATGCTTTTTTGGTTCTTTTTCCTGCCTTTCAAACTGCGCCACGAGGGGGATAAAAATACGTCCCGACGCAGACTTTGCTACGTCGGGACGTAATGAGAACTGCGTCGGGACGTAGTAAAGTCTACGTCGGGACGCATTTTCGGGGCTGTCGGTGATTTACCATTCTACGCTTCTGGTTCCGTCTTCTTCGGCGGTGATAGTCACTTTGGTGCAGTCTTCCGGCAGCAGGTCTTCTATCAGTTCCGGCCACTCCAGGAAGCAGAGGTTACCGCTGTAGAAATAATCTTCGTAGCCCATGTCGTAAACCTCATCGAGTTTCTTGATGCGGTAGAAGTCGAAGTGGTAGACTGGTGAGCCGTCGCCCGCTGTATATTCGTTTACGAGGGCGAAGGTAGGAGATGTGATGACATCTTCTACGCCCAGTTCTTCGCAAATAGCTTTTACAAATGTTGTCTTTCCGGCTCCCATCTTGCCATAGAAGGCAAAGACCTTGCCGTCGCCCATGTTCTGCAGGAATTCCTTGGCTGCTTCATGGATCGTGTCTAATGAGTCAATTTTTATCTTCATATATGTTTTCTATAAACTGTTAACTATCAATTATTAACTATTAACTGACAATCATTACCTTTTTCTCGGTGTCAGCGTGATGAGCGGTATGAGCATTTCCTCCATCGAGATGCCGCCGTGCTGGAAGGTATCCTTGTAGTATTGCACATAATAGTTGTAATTATTCGGATAGGCGAAGAAACTGTCGCCCGTGGCAAATACATACGAGGTACTCAGGTTAGGTGCCGGCAACTGGGCACGCTGAGGCTCCTTGATGGTGAACACTTCCTTGCTCTGGTAAGCCAGATTCTTGCCCAGCTTGTAGCGCAGGTTGGTGTTCGTATTGCGGTCGCCTACAATCTTGATTGGTTTCGATGCCCTGATGCTGCCGTGGTCTGTGGTGAGCACTACCTGGTAATCGCTCTGCGAAAGGAGCTTGAAGAGCTCGGAGAGAACCGAATGGCGGAGCCAGCTCTGCGTGATGCTGCGGTAGGCACTCTCGTTGTTGGCAAGCTCGCGCACCATCTTAGATTCGGTACGCGCGTGAGAGAGCATGTCGATGAAGTTAATCACCAGCACGTTCAAATCGTAGTTGCGGCACTCGTTGTAGTGCTCCAAGAAGCGGTCGGCACCCTGCGAATCGTTCACCTTGTGATAACTGAAGGTATAGTGCTTTCTGAATCGCTCTATCTGGGTCTGTATCAGCGGCGCCTCGTTCAGGTTCTTGCCTTCTTCCTCGTCCTCATCTACCCAGAGGTCAGGGAACATTTCGGCTATCTTGTTCGGCATCAGACCGCTGAAGATGGCGTTGCGTGCATATTGTGTGGCGGTAGGGAGGATGCTCATGTAGAGCTGCTCGTCGATGTCGAACAGGTCGCCGATGTCTTCAGCCAGCATGCGCCACTGGTCATAGCGGAAGTTATCTATCACAATCAGGAACACCTTCTTGCCCTCATCGAGCAGCGGGAATATCTTGCGCTTGAAGATGTCGGGACTCATCAGATGTCGGTCTCTGTTGTCGGGACTCACCCAGTCGAGATAGTTCTTGGCTATGTATTTGGCGAAACCCTGGTTAGCCTCTTCCTTCTGCATGCCCAGCATCTCTGCCATCGGACTTGCCGTATCGCTCAGCTTCAGTTCCCAGCTTACCAGTCGCCTGTAAATCTCCATCCAGTCTTCCGCACTTCTGCATTCCATCATCCGCATGGCTATCTGCTGGTAGTCCTGCTGGTATCCGCTCTGCGTCACCTCCGCCACGATGTCTTTGCGGTGGATGTTCTTCTTGAGCGAGAGCAGAATCTGGTTCGGGTTTACGGGTTTTATCAGATAGTCGGCTATCTTTGAACCGATTGCCTGGTCCATGATGTTTTCTTCTTCGCTCTTGGTGCACATCACTACCGGTGTGGCAGGCTGGATGTCCTTGATGTGTAGCAGGGTTTCCAGTCCGCTGAGTCCCGGCATCATCTCATCTAGCAGGATGAGGTCGAAGGTCTGCTGGCGGCAAAGTTCAATGGCATCAGGGCCGTTGCTTACCGTCTGCACCTCGTATCCTTTCTTTTCCAGAAAGATGATGTGAGCCTTGAGAAGTTCTATCTCGTCGTCTATCCAAAGTAATAATCCGTTGCTCATATTTTATATCCTTTTTCTTTTCGGGGTGCTAAAGTACAAAGAAAAATGGAATGAGGAACACGACTTCGTGTTAAAGAGAGTTAATGATGAAGATTCTTTGGTACTTTTTATGAAAACGTTTGTATTACCTTGTGACAAAACCTAAAAACATAGGTTAATTAAAACTTATTTGTATAACTAAACGTAAGCATTATGATCAGACGCAATTACTTGAAAAGTTTGATGATCTTCATCCTGACGTGCCTTCCGCTCTTGGGAGCATCGGCACAGCAGAAAGTAACTGTCAATGTTGTGAATGCCTCTTTGAAGCAGGTGTTCAGTACAATCGAAAACCAGACATCCTACAGGTTTTCTTACAAGAGTGATATCATTGACCATCGCAAGGATATCACTATCAGGAAGAGTGGCGTTCCTGTAACAGCTGTACTTGATGCAGCCTTGAAAGGACGCAACTTGAAATACTCTGTGGTTTCGCAGAAATCTATCGTTGTTTCTGAGAAGCATGCGGCAGCCGCTCCTCAGCAGAGCAACAAGCGCAAGATGCAGGGTGTTGTGAAGGACGACAATGGTGAGCCTGTCATTGGTGCTACTGTTTCTGTAGTTGGTACCGACGAACTTGCAGTAACCGATATGGACGGCCGATTCACCATCAATGCAGCCAAGGGCGCTAAGGTGAAGGTTTCTTACCTCGGTTTCGTAGACCGCGAGGTGAAGGCTTCAGAAAACATGAACATCGCCATGAGCGAGGACACACAGGCGCTGAGCGAAGTCGTTGTAGTAGGTTACGGTACCATGAAGCGCAGCGATATGACCGGTGCTCTTTCTTCTGTCAATACCAAGGAGATGGCTAAGCGCACTACTACCAACCCAGCTGAGGCTTTACAGGGTAAGGTAGCCGGTGTGAACATCCTGAAGAGTGGTGGTAATGCCGGTGCCGGTGTGAGCATCAAGATTCGTGGTATCAAGACATTCGGCGATAACGAACCTCTTTATGTTGTGGACGGTTTCCCTGGCGATATCAACAGCGTGAACCCTCAGGACATCGAGTCTATGGAGATTCTGAAGGATGGTGCTGCCGCTGCTATCTACGGTTCTGTAGCTGCCAACGGTGTGGTTCTGATTACAACCAAGAATGGTAAGAAGGGTGATGTAAAGGTGGATTTCAGTACCTATTTGAGCTTCACTCAGGTTGCTAAGGACCTTGATATGCTTGATGCAGATGGCTACAAGACCGTACATAAGATGATGTATGAGAACTATAAGAACCAGTATGGTGAATATCCTGGTACAGACTTGCCAGCCTATATTACCCATGAAACTGGCGTGAATACCGATTGGCAGGATGCTATCCAGCGTAACGGTTTGGCACAGAACTATATGGTCAGCCTACGCGGTGGCGGTGATAAAGCACAGTATTCTATTTCTTATAACCATGCCGACGAGAAGGGTATCTTTATCGGTAACGAGCATCGCCACGATATCGCACGTATGAAACTCCATGCTACCAAGGGCATCATTGATCTGGATGCCAACATGGATTTCAAATATACCAACAGCCGTCAGCCTCAGTATTCTCTCAAGGAGACTTATATGATTTCTCCTCTTGTTCCTATTTATAATGAGAATGAGAAGTATGGTTTCGGTTTGACCAACTTTGATGGTCTGCCAAACAACCGTAACGTTGTTGCAGATAACTTCTATAAGAACGAAGTAGATAAGAAGTATCATACTTCTGCCAATGTAGCATTAACCTTCAAGTTCTTCCCTTGGCTCAACTTCAAGACTAGCTATGGTTATCGTGGTGAGCACGAGATAGATTCTTATCATGCACCTGATTATATAGCAGATACGAAGAGTCCTAATAATTATCCGAATAGCAGCGAGACCCGTGCCTACTGGGAGGAGCAGGTGTTCGAGAATGTACTCTCTTTCAACAAGAAAATCCAGAAGCACAGCATCAATGCCATGCTCGGTACTTCGCTCATCAGCCGCAAGTATAACTGGAGTTCGGTAGGCGTAGAAGGTAAGACCATCGTATATAAGGTAGAAAACGGACAGTTGCAGCAGAGTGAGAAGGCAGCAGGATTTCTGGATTCTAGTTTTGCTACCATCGGTGCAGGAGCAGGTGGAACCTTCAGCGGTGATGGTTCCTGCTGGAAGTATAACCGTGCTTCTTTCTTCGGCCGTCTGAATTATAATTTCAACGACCGCTATCTCTTCCAGTTCACCTTCCGTGAGGATGGATCTTCTAAGTTCGGTGCCGATAGTCGTTGGGGTTTCTTCCCATCTGTAGCTGTAGGTTGGAGAATCAGCGAAGAGCCATTCTTCCCTAAGAGTACAGTAATCAGCAACTTGAAGTTCCGTGCCAGCTGGGGACAGCTCGGTAACGAGAATGCTTTGGGCTACTACGATTTCCTGGCGCTCATTTCTACATACAATGATCTCTATCAGGGCTATGTTCAGGGTTCTGGCTCTTCTGCATGGCCAGGCAGTATTGCACGTGGATTGGAAAACCGATCTCTGAAATGGGAAACTACTGATACCAAGAACATCGGTTTCGATTTCGGCTTCTTCAATAACCATCTGAGTGGTAATGTAAACTATTATATCAATGAGACACGCGACCTGCTGATTACCCGTAAGCTGGCTCCTTCTGCTGGTATTGCCAATCCTATCATGAACGTAGGTAAGATGCGCAACCAGGGTTTTGAGTTGGAGTTGAACTGGAACGACCAGGTAAGTGATTTCGAATACAATGTAGGTTTCAATCTCAGTACGGTATCTAATAAGGTGGTTTCTCTTGCTGATAAAGATCAGACCATTTATGGTATGGGTTTGAAGTATGGCTCAGAGCACTTCCCAACACAGACTAAGGTAGGCAAGCCAATCGGTGCTTTCTATCTCTATCAGGCAGATGGTATCTTCCAGAGTATGGCTGAGGTTAATGCTTATAAAAATAAGGATGGCAAACTCCTTCAGCCAAATGCTCAGCCTGGTGATGTACGTTTCAAGGATATGAATGGTGATGGTGTGATTGATAAAAACGATAAGACCTACTCTGGTACAGGTATCGCTAAGGTTGAGGCGAACCTTAACTTGAGCGCCAGCTACAAGGGTTTCGACTTCTCTGCTGTCATTGGTAGTGCATTCGGCAACAAGATTTACAATGGTATCCGCTACTACTACGAGGGAATGAACTCAGCTTCCAACTTCCTCAGCAGCACTCTGGATGCCTGGACTCCTACCCATACCAATACCAGCGTGCCACGTGCCATCTATGGTGACCCTAACGACAATACTCGCGAGTCAACCCGCTTCCTGGAGAATGGAGATTTCGTACGCTTGCGTCAGGTACAGTTGGGTTATACCTTGCCAACATCATTGGTTAAGAAGATTTATTGCGACCGCATCCGTTTCTACGTGAGTGCAGAAAATGTGTTTACCATCACTGGTTATTCTGGTGCCAACCCAGAGTTCTCTATGGGCGTATTGAATAGTGGTATCGACCGCTTTACCTATCCGTTCTCTCGCTCTTATACAGTAGGTGCACAGGTATCATTCTAGTATTAACATATAAAGGAAAATCTTATGAAAGCATTAAAATATATAGCAGGCATTTGCCTTGCTCTGTCACTCACATCATGTGATGACTTTTTGACGCAGACTTCGCCAGATAAACTGACTTCCGATTCTTACTGGCGTGATAAAGCAGACGTAGAGTCGGCAATGTCATCAGCTTATTCCCAGCTGTATTTTGCAGAATATTCCGGAGACCAATGGGACTTCTCTGAGGTGAAATGGCCTGTTGAGGCTTATCGCCAGGATGACGTAGATTTGGGTAAGGATGTGCAGAACTATCCAAACTGGGTGCAGCTACGTAACTTCAGCTACAACAACGGAAACTCTCAGTTCTCTATCTACTGGAAGAGTTACTATCGCGGAATCAGTTTCTGTAACCAGATTATTGACAAGGTGGCTACCATGAGTGACGGTCAGCTTGCTGCTGCAGACAGAAAGCAGCTCTTGGCTGAGGCTCATTTCCTTCGCGGTTTCTATCATATGCAACTCTTGCTCAACTGGGAGAAAATCATTATCCGTGATACATATATCACTTCTACCAGCCAGTTGGATAAGACTCTTTCTGACCGTGCCGATACTTGGCAGTTTATTGTAGATGAACTGAAAGCCGGTACAGCGATGAATAACTCGCGCAGCAATGAAGAATTGGGGCGTGTTACCTCAGGAACAGCTTATGCTTATTTAGGCTATGCATATCTTACGATGGCTTCTGAGCAGGCTGATAAGAAAGCAGAATATCTGAATGCTGCTGTAGAGGCATTCAATAATGTGAAGGGATATAGTCTGGAAAGCAATTATGCCAGCATGTTTGATGGTACAAACAAGAACTGTAAGGAGAGTCTTTTCGAGGTGCAGTTCTCTCTGAGTAGTGCCAATGGTGCCAACTATGCTACCCAGCTGCATCGCTGGATAGGTACAGAGGAGTTAGGCGGATGGGATGAGATTACCCCTTCAGAGACCCTGATGAACGAGTTTAAGAAGGAAGGCAAGTTGAACAATGGCTTGTATGATGCTCGTCTCTATGGCTCCGTATATTTCCAGGATCCTTACTTCAATGATGGAACCGGAAAGGTATATGGATACGATTGGGATGCTTGGGTCAAGATGATTATGGAGGTAGAAGAGGCTTACGACCGTCCTTCTTTCCGCAAGTTCATGCCTGCAACATATGAAGCCCTGACACAGTCAACTACCGACGTGAACATTCCTCTGATGCGTTATGCCAACGTTCTTCTGATGAAGGCTGAGGCTCTCAATGATTTGGGACGTACAGGAGAGGCTATTCCACTGATCAATGATGTGAGAAGAGTTCACGGCAACATGCCAGCCATGACCGGTACAACACAGGCTGAGGTTCAGGCTCAGATTGAGCACGAGCGTATGATTGAGTTCCCATTGGAGAACTTGCGTTGGTATGACCTGCGCCGTTGGGGCAAGACTGCTGAGGCGCTGACTGCTGCCGGCCGTACTGGTTTCGACAAGAGCAAGCTGTTCTATCCAACTCCTCTTACAGAGTTGAACTCAAACAGTCTGGCTAAGTAATAGGAGCGAGTAACCTTGAAGATTACTTATAAATATCATCAGGATTCTCGGTCTATTTAGCAATAATACGACCGGGAATCCGTTTTTTATGGTAAAGTAATTCAT
>CAVHWE010000020.1:0-20728 GCA_963639495.1 bacterium
TGTTTACGTTCCAACCTCTCTTATTCTCCTTTGGCTGCTTTAGAGCTTTATGTTAACGAATTCTAACTCATAGTTTTCTCCTCCAGAACTCACCGTTTCTCGGTACAGAAGTCATCGTTTTCTTCTTGGGAACACATCACTTGCCGGATAGAAATCCTTGCCATTACTTGTTATTTTTTTCTTTCGAAATCAGCCATTTTTGTTTATTACCAATAAACAAATCTGCGGCTTTTTATTTACTGACAATAAACAAATCGAATATAAGTTCTATCATCAAAGCTCTTATTGCCCTCTACGATGCCCTTGGTGGCGATAAAGGAATGGATGTTCTGAGGGTCGTTGGCAATCTGCTCTGCCAATGCCGCCTCGCTCGCTGCCAAGGTAGGCTTCAGGAAAGGATAGCCATCGCTAGCCAATACTACTTCATTGGGAGATGAAATAGGCTTCGTTTGCTCTTGAAAGTATACTTCAATGCTACTTGAAGCAGGCTTCATTTTCAACGCTACAACCTTCACTCCCTCCCGATAGATAGGAAATCCATCGATAACCGTATAGGTCTGGTTCTGCCCGGAAAGCATCGCCTCGATCAATAATGGCTCTATCTGCTTTCTAGCCTCAGCAGGCGAAAGGCCCTGCTCTATCAGTTCTACCCTCTTTCTGGCAATCTCCTGCTCATAAGGCTTGCCGTTCTCATAAAGCTTTCCATCGATGATTGCCTGGCAATCACCCACCATCCAGACCTCATTCCTTGTCCGGCTATAAAGGATAGCAGAGGCGGTAAGTCGCTCTTCGGGATGTTCCTTCAACCGCTCTTCCACCCCAAGCTTTTCATACACCTTATTATAAATATAGGCAGTAACGCCCTGGCAGAAATCATCTACCGAGGCATCCGCTTTCAACTCCTCACGAATATACTCCGAGATAAGCATCATGGCGTATCTTCCGTTCTTCATATCAGGATTGAGATGCTTCGGAGTCTTGCTCGTACTGCCATCAATCACTGCGATGAAATCATCGGTAATGACCATTCCATCCTCACAAGCCTCCTGGCTCTTCTTTCCTATAATGCTGCTTTCTATAATCTTCATAAAATCTACTTATCTATCTGATTATATATCTGAAAAAAGGCTACCCATTCAGGTAACCTTTTTACTCGTTTATTTATCTCTTAAGCCTTTGCTTTCTTTAATCTGATAATCATCTGTATAAAACTTGGAATCATGATGCAGAGAGAGAAGCCTACGGCATAATACATGGTCTTCTCATCGCCATGGAAGAGGTCGATGAGTTTGCCATCGCTCTGAGGCATGATATTGGACAGGACATACGCCATCGTATTATTCACCCAGTGGAGCAGGATGCCCGGAACAAGACTCTTGGTGCGATAATACATCCAACCCAGGAGTAAGCCCAGCAGGAGGGCATTGACAAACTGCGCTACGTTGGCGTGAGCCAGACCGAAGATGGCAGCCGAAATCATGATGGCTACCCAATGGTTCTTCTTGCTCATAAGACCCAGCAGGGTGCGGAGAACGGCTCCACGGAACACAACCTCCTCAGCAAAAGGCGCCAGAACGCCGATAGCCACATAGCCCCAAGGCTCCTTCATGAGCGATGCGAATATCTGTTCGGTATTCTCATCCATCTCGATGCCTATCTGCTCATAGATGAACTCCAGAGGGATGATGGTTCCCAGGGTGAACAATGCCACCCAGAGAAGCGTTGTCCAAGGCTTGGAAAGCAGATAATCGCGGGTAAGCGGTGTCCACTTCGTCTTCAGGAAGATGACGAGGGTGATGACATTGCTGAATGCTGAGGTAAGTGCCGTCAGGATAGGATTGCTGCCCGAACTGATAGCCAGGAGCGTTGCCTGATAACCTTCGCCCTTGATGCCCGCCCAGATTCCTACGCCAGCATACATCACGATAATCTGTACTACTATAAATATAATCATGTAGAGGACGATATCCGTCAAACCTCTCTTTAAATTAATCTTTGCCATTGCTTTTACTGTTTATAATTAATAGTTTATAGCATTCTTGCTATCATTCCGCTTCCTTTTCGAAGAGATTCAGCACGGTCTGCTCATCCTCCTTCAGTTGCCCCGCCAACTCCTCGGGACTGTCAAACTTCTGTTCGCCCCTTATCCGTTTCACGAAGCTTACGAGCAAGAGTTGGTCGTAGATATCGCCTTCGAAATTGAAGATATGCGTCTCTAGCGTCAGTTGCTTGCCATTGAAGGTTGGGCGATTGCCCACATTCATCATTCCCCGCTTCCATACCACCGTATTCTCCAGCCTTACCTTTACGGCATAGACGCCAGGGGCAGGAATCAGCTGTCCGAAGTGAGAGATGTCGAGATTGGCTGTAGGGAAGCCGAGTTTTCTGCCTTCATGGAATCCGTTCACCACCTTTCCAATGAGGGTGTAAGGGAAACCGAGGCACCGGGCTGCCATCTCCACTTCTCCCTCTTTCAGGAAAGAGCGGATTACGGAAGAAGAGATGTTGATGCCATCTATCTGGAAGGCTTCGTTCCTGATTACCTCGATGCCCATCTCCTTGCCATAGCGCACGTAATCTTCGAAAGTCTCCTCGCGGTTGTGACCGAAGCGATGGTCGTAGCCGATGAAGAGTTTCCTTACGTTGAGATGGTCGTGGAGCACCTGCTGCATAAACTCTCTTGCCGACATCGCAGCCATCGCCTTGTCGAAATGCAGCACCACGGCATTATCCACTTCCGTCTTCGAAAGCAGCAGCAGCTTGGAATCGAGCGTGCTCAGCATCTCAGGCTGATAATCCGCCTGCAACACCTTGCGGGGATGCGCATCGAAGGTGATGACGGTGGACTGCAAGCCATCCTTTCGTGCTGTCTCTACGAGATGATGAATCAGGAACTGATGTCCACGATGCACCCCGTCGAAGAAACCGATGGTTGCCACACAAGGTTGCAACTGAACGGTATCATTGTAATGTATTGTATTCATTCTATCTTATATCATTTATATCTAAAGAAGAATCCTGAATGTAACTTATGATGATATCATTGGATTATCTTCTCTTTGCTATCATTCTCTTGAAGCCTCTCCACAGCTCGCCCACCCAGAGCACAACAGAGGTGGAACCGATGATGAGCAGCCACTCGTGGAGCGACAATGGTGTGGTGCGGAACATTTCGCCACCGAAGGTAACGATGATCCACTGACCCACCAATACCAGTACAAGCACCAGAATCATTCCCTTATCCTTCAGGAAATGGCGGAAGGCGGTGTGATGACTCATCAGCGCCTTGGCATTGAAGAGGTTCCAGAACTGAATCATCACGAAGGTGGTGAAGAACATGGTCAACTCATGCACATCTACTCCACCCTTGCCTCTGCGCTCGCAGTAAACCAGCAGGGCAAACATCACGAGGAAGAAGACGATGCCGCAGAACAGGATACCGAAACCGATGCTCTTGTTGATGATGAAATCGGATGCCTTGCGTGGTTTATCCTTCATCACCTCGTGAGATGGAGGCAATGAGGCGAGCGCCAGGGCTGCGAAGGTATCCATGATAAGGTTCACCCAAAGAATCTGGGTTACCGTCAGAGGCATCTCGGTTCCGATAACTGAGCCGCCAAGCACCAGCAGGAGGGCTGCCACGTTTACTACCAACTGGAAGAAGAGGAAGCGCTGCAGGTTGCGATAAAGCGAGCGTCCCCACATCACGGCGTTGGCGATAGACTTGAAGGAATCATCGAGCAGGGTCATATCCGAAGCCTCCTTAGCCACGGAAGTTCCTGAACCCAGCGACAAGCCTACGTGGGCATAGTGAAGCGCCGGAGCATCGTTGGTACCGTCGCCTGTTACGGCAACCACCTCGCCACGCTTCTGGAGCATCGCCACCAGTCGCTGCTTATCGGTAGGACGGGCACGGCTCATCACACGGATATCCTTTGCCCGTTCGTAAGCCTCTTCATCAGAAAGCGCCTCCCACTGTTCGCCCGTAATCATCTGCTGGTCGAGCGAAGTCATGGAGCCATCAGCCCCGATATTCTCTGGTTCATCTTCGAAGACACCTATCTGCTTGCCTATCTCCATGGCGGTGGCAGCCGTATCACCCGTAACCACTTTTACCTCGATACCCGCATGGCGGCACTCCTGCACGGCAGCAGGAACATCCGGACGGATAGGATCGGCAATGGCTGCAATGGCCTGCAACTGAAGATCGTTGGCATCGAGAAGTGCTACCACTTCGGCAGTAGAGGTTCTGGAAGTTCTCATGATAGAAGCTTCTATCTTCTTATAGGCGAACGCCAGGGTTCTCATAGCCTTATGCTGCCACTCGTCGAGTTCTTCGGCTGACTGTCTCTGCATTCTATCTTCGATGATGCATTTCTTCATCACGATTTCAGGCGCACCCTTTACGAAGAGATAGGTCTCGCCATCAACTTCTGCCAAGGTTGCCATCATCTTTCTCTCGGTAGAGAAAGGCAACTGCTTGAGCACGTTCACCTGCTTGCGGAGTTCTTCATAATCCTTGCCCTGGGCATCGAGCCAGAGCAGGAGAGCCGACTCGGTAGGGTTTCCGATAGGTTTGCCGTCATTCAACTCGGCTGTAGAGTTGAGGGCGATGGCAGTATCGAGCAGTGCCTCATCGCCCTGCTTGAGTTCCAGGGCGCTCACCTGCATCTTGTTCTGGGTAAGCGTACCGGTTTTATCGGTACAGATCACGGTAACGGCACCCATGGTTTCGCAGGCATGGAGCTTGCGCACCAGATTGTTCGACTTCAGCATCCTTCGCATGTTGAGTGCCAGAGAAAGGGTAATCGCCATCGGCAATCCCTCCGGCACCGCCATCACAATCAGGGTAACAGCCATCATGAAGTATTTCAGCACGATTTCTGCCATATAGAAATAATCCTTGCCGCCCCATGCCGGGTTGGTGAGGATATCGTGAATCAGGAAGATGAAGAAGGCTGCCACAGATACCACGGAGCCCACCTTGGAAATCATCTTCGCCAACTTATCGAGCTGCATGTGAAGCGGTGTCTCCACCGAAGTCTGCTCAGTAGATTTCTTCGCCACCTTACCTATCTCGGTAGCATCGCCCACGGCAGTAACCACGAACTCGCCCCTGCCATTCATCACCATGGTAGAACGGAGGATGACGTTGCGAGGATAGGCTCCATCGCCACCGCCTTCCAGAGATTTCTCGGCAACAGGTTCGCCCGTAAGAGCAGATTCGTTAATCTGCAGGTCGTTGCAGACGATGAGTTCGCCATCGGCAGGCACCTCGTCGCCCACTTCCACGAGCACTACATCTCCCACCACCACATCGTGGCGCGGAATCTCCATCACCTTACCATTGCGGCGCACCTTAACCGGCTGCTCTTCGCTGAGCGCCGTGAGCAGATTAAACTTCTTGGCAGCATCGCGCTCAAAGTAGAAGCCCACGGTAGTAGCAAGGAAAACTGCCACGAAGATACCGATGGTCTCCATGAAATTCTTTTCGATGAAAGCGAGGATGAGGGATACAAAAGCCGCCACAAGAAGTATCTGGATAATCGGGTCGCGATATTTATCCAAATACAGTTTCCATAATGAAGTACGTTGAGGAGGGGTGAGCACGTTTTTGCCATGCTGTTCCCTACTCTGTTTTACTTGTTCGTCGGTAAGACCGATTCTTTTGTTTTTGTCTATGTCCATTTCTGAATAGAAATACTTTTCTTTTGTACGATTAATAAGTACATACGCACGTGTGCGCACATAATTTGGTGCAAAGATACGCTATTTTTCTGATTCAAGGAAAATTTTTAAGATTTTATTTGGTTATTTGCCTAAAATCTAGTATCTTTGCACTCGAATTTGATAAAAATTCAATGGACTTGTAGCTCAGTTGGTTAGAGCAACAGACTCATAATCTGGAGGTCCTAGGTTCAAGCCCTAGCTGGTCCACTTTGAAAATCAAGCAGTTAAGCAGAAAGTGCTTAACTGCTTTTTTCATTGCAAGTTTGCTTGAATTTGGTCTATTTGTTTTTGCGTATTCCGCAAAAGTTTCTTTGCCCATCTTACTCCTTCACCATGTTCAGAGAATGCGATATAATCTAACCCTAACGCAACTAATTCTTCAAACTGCAAAAGAGCATCTTCAGATAAGCCGTTAAACATCAACGCAACAGCATAGTCATACTTAACAAGAGGGTCATTGGGTTCTTGCTCAAAAGCAGCTTTTGCATAAGTTAAGCAACCTGCCTTATCCCCAATGGCTTTATAGGTCTCGGAAAGAATCGTCTTCAAATAATACTCTTTGGAATAACGCTTGCAAATGACACGAAGATAGCGCACTAGTTTCTCCTTATTGTTACTCTCTTCCAAAGCATCAATCTTTTTCAAGATTCGATTCCGCTGAGATTCAGAAGCATATCCTATATCTGAGGCTTTTGCAACAGTCCTTGGATGACTATACTTTAATACTTTATAGAAAAGAACAGCTTCCTTTTTGGAGAAATCGCTTTCAATACCTTTTCCTCGGTGTGACAAATGCTCTTCCATGAGAGCCAAGGCCTCCTTATCTTTAAAAAGGTGATAGAGACAATCTGCCTTATAATATCTTGAATCATTGATGACAGACTTTGCCCATCTGACACCATAGCCATTTTCCGCAACCTCTTCAATAGTCATATTTAAAACAACATCCCACTCTTCTATGGATTGTTCGTATTTTTCTAATGACCAAAGGATTCTGCCACGAGTATAATTCAAGAGAGGCATGACAGGGCATACCTCTTTTGCTTTATCGGCATAAGACAAAGCTTCCTTATCTTTGCATCTGTTCCATAGGACATTTGCAAGTTGAGTCAACAAATAGCAGTTATTTGGTGACAAAGCAAGTTCCTTTCTCAACAGTTTTTCTGCTGCTGAGAAGGAATTGCTTTTTATGAGTTCTATCAATCTATCCATCTTACTGTATTATCTTCTTTTAATATGAAAATGTTCCACAGCTCTTCACCGTATCATTTCTTCTTATGTAAAGCTAGCTGAATTCTTAAAGAATCTACAATACAGCCATATCTACTTTTATCCAATGGACCATAAATCGTATCCTTAACTTTGTCTATAATCCAAAACGTTCTTCCTTGCAGTTTCATTTGCTGATAATATTTAATTTCCTTTCCGAACCAAACAGTATCATTATCAAGTGAAGCAGGATCAAATTTTTGATATGCCACGATATACCGTTCATTATAAGCATAATCTATGATTTCTGGAAATAGTACCAACGTATCAACTCCCTTTTCATTTTGCTTACAAATACTTTTTTCACTATAAGAGTAACCGTTGCCTAAATCCCAGTAATCACCATGAATGCAACTTGTTACCAATAGCCCTATTAGTATAAATATCACACAATGTTTCATCTTAAAAAATTTTTCTTATTCCTAATTTCCGTAACACCATAATTTAATATTAATTTTATAAGAGCAACACATAGTTGCTTTGGATTTTACCATGTCAGAAATTTCACTTATCTTAGTGTTGCATATAAAAACAAATAAAACTCTGAATGACATGGCAAAAATACAAATAAAATCTAAGAAACTTGCTCCTTTTGGAGGAATTCTTTCGTTTATGGAGTTATTTAATGCTCTTTTGGATCAAACAATAGATTTCACCTTGGGATTGAGATGTACATTGTATGGCTATTAATATAGCGAGATTCTACGTTCTCTAATGTTTGTATATCTTTGTGGCGGCTCATGTATTGAGGATGTTACAACACACCTTATGAAACATTTGTCACTCCATCAGTTTCTTCTTACTTTGCCCAAGAAGCCAAACGACTGAGTAAGAGAATCCGGCAAGAAAAAGAGGGCAACTGGAGCTTTTGCAACCAAGTTGCAGAAACCTTTTTGTAATTTTGCAACCGAAATAGGAAAAGGAACTGAATGTTCCTGGTTATATAGAACTAAAAGTATTGCAAAATTATGGAAGAAATGAAAAATTCTCACGAACATCATCATGAATGCCATTGTGAAAATTCTCACGAACATCATCATGAGCACAATCATGATTGCTCATGCGGCACAGAAGAACATGAGCACCAGGGGTGCGGTTGCCACCACCATCATCATGAAGAAGGCGGTTTGAAATCCAAACTCTTTCTGATAGGAGCAACCATCATCCTCCTGATTATCGCTGTTTTCATCGAAAAGGAATACAGTCTGGCAACCTGGCAGTTGCTCCTCGTCTATCTCATTCCTTATTTATTGATAGGACACGAGACGCTGGGCGAAGCTGCAGAAGGTATTGCCAAGGGCGATATGTTTAACGAAAACTTCCTGATGGCTATTGCAACCATCGGAGCACTTTGCATCGGATTCTTCCCAGGATCAGATACAGAATTCCCGGAGGCAGTCTTTGTGATGCTCTTCTTTCAGGTGGGCGAACTCTTCGAAGGATATGCGGAAGGAAAGAGCCGCGACAGCATCTCGCATCTGATGAATATCCGACCAGACGTGGCGAATGTTGAAAGAAACGGAAAGGTAGAGGCCGTTTCTCCTGAAGATGTAAAGATTGGAGAAACGATTGTAATCCGTCCGGGAGAGAAAGTGCCTCTGGATGGTATTGTTGTTGAGGGAAGCTCAGCCTTGAATACCATTGCCCTGACAGGTGAGAGTATGCCACGGGATTTGAATGAAGGCGATACTATCATGTCCGGTTGCATCAACCTGTCGGGAGTGGTTCGTGTACGCACCACCAAGAGTTTTGGCGAAAGTACCGTATCCAAGATTATTTCTCTGGTAGAGAGTGCAGACAAGAACAAGTCGAAGAGCGAGGCATTCATCACCCGTTTCGCCCGAGTCTATACACCTATTGTTGTTTTCGCAGCCATCGCCCTGGCTCTTATTCCTCCATTCCTGGCAGCAACAGGAATCGTAGGCGAAGGAACCTTTGGCGAGAACTTCCCATTATGGCTCAACCGCGCCCTGATATTCCTGGTAGTTTCCTGTCCTTGCGCCTTAGTCATCAGCGTGCCACTCACCTTCTTTGGCGGCATCGGCGGAGCATCCCAGAACGGTATTCTCATCAAAGGCAGCAACTATATGGATGCTTTAGCCAAGGTGGGAACCGTTGTGTTCGACAAGACGGGTACTCTGACCCATGGAGAGTTTGCCGTGGCAGCTGTTCATACAGATGATTCCTGCCCAGACCATCCATCCCATGATGCAGATAACGTGCATATTGGCGAATATTCTGACAAGGAGAAAATCCTGCTTCATCTGGCAGCTCATGCCGAACATTTCACCACTCATCCTATCGGCGCAGCCCTGCGTACAGCCTTCCCGCAAGAAGCAACGGATGGCTGCGAGGTTACCGATGTAGAGGAAATTGCCGGACGGGGTATCCGTGCCAAAGTGAACGGCAAGGTGGTTTGCGTGGGCAACAAGAAGATGATGGAAAACATCGGTGCCCAATGGCACGACTGCAACCAGGTGGGAACCATCATCCACGTCGCCATTGATGGCAAGTATGCGGGACATATTGTGATCAACGACACCCTTAAGGGAGGAAGCGCCCACGCCATCAGAGAGCTGAAAGAACTGGGTGTGGAGAAAACGGTAATGCTGACGGGTGACCGAAGAGAAGTGGGAGAAGATGTTGCCCACAAACTGGGACTGGACGAGTGCCGTACCGAACTGCTGCCAACCGATAAGGTTTCGCATGTAGAGCAACTGCTGAAGACAAAACCGGCAGGCAAGACACTCGCTTATGTAGGCGATGGCATCAACGATGCTCCGGTATTGAAGCGTGCCGATGTGGGCATTGCCATGGGCGGACTGGGTAGCGATGCAGCCATCGAAGCAGCCGATGTAGTACTGATGGATGATGACCCTAGAAAGATTGCCCTTGCCGTAAAGATAGCCAGAAGAACCATTCATATCGCTCACGAGAACGTGATATTTGCCATCGGAGTAAAGGTTGCCGTACTGATTCTCGCCACCATTGGTCTCGGCACCATGTGGATGGCTGTCTTTGCCGATGTAGGTGTTACGGTACTGGCTGTATTGAACGCCATGAGAAGTTTGGGTAAAAATCGTCTTTTTTATCGTTAAATACCAAAATAAGTTGTATCTTTGCAACCGAATTATAATAATACAATACTGAATGGTTATGTATAAAAAAGACATTTTGACTATGAATAAGATTATCAAACTCATCTTCGTGCTCTGCTGCTTCTGCGGCATTGCACAGGCTCAGCCTCAACGTCCTAAGCTCGTTGTAGGCATCGTTATCGACCAGATGCGATGGGATTATCTCTATCGCTACTACGCCCGCTACGGCGAAGGCGGATTCAAGAGAATGCTCGGAGAAGGATTCAGCGTAGAAAACTGCAAGATTCCTTATATCCCTTCGGTTACAGCCATCGGACACACTTCTATCTGGACCGGTTCCGTGCCTTCTATCCACGGAATCGCCGGAAATAACTTCGTGAAGGATGGAAAGGTTGTGTACTGTACTGCTGATGATACCGTGAACCCTGTGGGCTCTGACAGCAAGGCGGGCAAGATGTCGCCTCGCAATCTGTGGGTAACCACCATCGGCGATGAACTCCGTCTGGCTACCAACAACCGCTCTAAGGTGATTGGTGTAGCCTTGAAAGACAGAGCATCCATCCTCCCTGCCGGTCATCACGCCAATGGCGCTTACTGGTTTGACGACAAATCGGGTAAGTTCATCACCAGTACTTTCTATATGGAGAAGTTGCCTGAGTGGGTGAACAAGTTCAACAAGCAGAAACTCCCAAACAAGTATCTTTCCAAGAAATGGGAGACGCTCTACCCTATCGATTCCTACAAGGAGAGCACCAGCGATGACAACAACTACGAGAATGGAATTGTTGAAGGCGAAAAGGCAGTATTGCCACTCGATCTGCCTACCTTATATAAAAAGCATGGTTACAAGATTCTCCGCAGTACCCCATTCGGCTGCAACCTGACTTTCGATATTGCCAAGGCTGCCATTGAGGGAGAAAATCTGGGTAGAAACACAGATACTGATTTGCTGACCATCAGCTGCTCAAGCACCGATTACATCGGTCATCAGGTGGGCGTAAACGCTATCGAAACAGAGGATTGCTATCTTAGATTAGATAAGGCTTTGGCAGATTTCTTCGCTTATCTCGACCAGACCGTGGGCAAGGGAAATTATCTCACCTTCCTCACCGCCGACCATGGAGGCGTGAACAACGCTACCTTCCTGCAGGATCAGCGAATCCCTGCCGGCATCTGGAACAAGAAGGGACTGGTAGATGAATTGAACAAGAGTCTGAAGACAAAGTTCAACACCGACAAGGACCTAGTAAAGACCATCATGAACTATCAGGTATTCTTCAATACAGACATCATCGAGGAACTCGGTTTGGATTATATAGCCATCAAGCAGGTGGTAGTAGACAGACTGAAGAAGGACAAGGACGTGCACTATGCCTTCGACATGGAGAAGACCTCTATCGAGAGCATTCCTGAAGAGCTGAAGTTCCGTGCCATCAACGGTTACAACCGCGAGCGCAGCGGAGGTGTTCAGATTGTACTGAAACCAGGTCACTACGATTATTACAGCAGCAAGGGAACTACCCACGGAGCATGGAATCCATACGACATCCATATTCCTTGCCTGTTTATGGGTTGGGGCATCCAGCACGGCGAGAGTGCCCAGCCTCACTATATGACAGATATTGCCGCTACCGTATGTGCGATGCTGCATATCCAAGCACCTAACGGCTGCATAGGCACACCAATATTCTAAATAAAGCTAAAGGCTAGATTCCCGATTCTGGGAACCTAGCCTTTATTTCTTTATTCAAAAGAAGTTCTTCTATCCATTCTCAGAAGAATCACTCTTATTCTTCATTCATGATTTCCATATATTCCTCGTAGGAAATATATCTGCCACCCATCGACTTGAGGTGCGGGGTTTCCAGCTGACAATCTATCATCTTGCCTCCATGCTCCTGCAGATAACGAGCCAGGAAGATGAGGGCTATCTTTGAACCCGACGGAACCCTGGAGAACATGCTCTCGCCAATGAAGACCTTGCCGATGGTGACGCCATAAAGACCACCCACCAACTCATCGGTTTCATTATCCCATACCTCTACACTTGCCGCAAATCCCTGCTCATGAAGGGCGGTGAATGCCTGGATGATATTTTCACCCAACCAGGCGCCATCTTCCTCGTATCGGCCATTGGTCTTGCTGCAGGCTCGAATCACAGCATCAAAATCTTCGTTGATTCCTACGCTGTATCGGTTCTTCCTCAGCAAGGTTCTCATGGAATGACTGATGTGGATTTCGTCCGGGAAGATGACGAAGCGCTTCATCGGACAAAACCAGAGTATCTCCGGCTGGTCGCGAAAGCTATACCAAGGAAAGATGCCGTTGCTGTAAGCCAGCAGCAGGCGGTCGATACTCAAGTCGCCACCTATTGCAAAGCAACCGTCTTCATCACCATAATGCGGATCGGGAAAATAAATCTCTTCCGCATTTTCATCTATCTGTAATATCATCGCTTTCTAACAATTAATCACCAATTCCTTACCATCGAAATCTACGCAGCCCTTGCCAGCCTTCTTGAGCTTGCCGAAGAGCAGAGCCTTCATCAGGATTGGCTTCAGGCGGTTGCCGATGACACGATCCATCTCGCGGGCTCCATATTCCTTGGTGAAGCCCCACTCCAGAATCTTCTCGCGTGCTGCATCGGTAAGCGTAATGGAAACACCCTTGGCTGCCAGCATAGCATCGAGTTGACGAAGCTTCTTGGCAAGAATCAGTTCTGCCATGTGCTTATCCATATCGTTGAACACCACAGTGTCGGAAAGTCGGTTGATGAACTCTGGCTTGAAGGTTTTCTTCACCTGTGCCAGCATCGCCTCGCCACGGGTTACATTGCCGCTGAAACCTACATTTGCCTGCGAAGCATACTGCGCTCCGGCATTCGATGTCATCACGAGGATTACGTTGCGGAAGTCTGCCTTCTGACCCTTGTTATCGGTCAACCGGGCATAGTCCATCACCTGAAGCAGGATGTTGTAGATGTCGCTATGCGCCTTCTCAATCTCATCGAGCAGGAGCACGCAGTTTGGTGTCTTGCGGATGGCATCGGTCAGAAGACCTCCATCTTCATATCCCACGTATCCGGCAGGCGAACCGATGAGCTTAGCCACGGTATGCTTCTCTGTGTATTCACTCATATCGAAGCGTACCAGCTCGATGCCGAGCTCCTTAGCCAGCACACGGACCACCTCGGTTTTACCCACTCCCGTAGGTCCCACGAAGAGCAGCGACGCCATCGGCTTGTCATCATCCACCAGTCCTGCCTTCGCCATCATCACAGCCTCAACCACCTTATCCACAGCCTTGTCCTGACCATAGATCTTGTCGAGTATGCGCTGGCGGAGCGTAGCCAGGGAGTCATTATTTTCATCCTTGATGGCAGCCGCATCAATCTTGCAGACCTTGGTGAGAATCTGCTGGATAATCGCCTTGGTTACGTAAGAACGCTGGCGATATTCCACAGGATGCACCTCCAGATAAGCACCCGCCTCATCCATCAGGTCGATGGCCTTGTCTGGCAGACAGCGGTTGCTGATGTATTTGGCGCTGGCACGGACGGCATATTCCAGGGCGTCCTTGCGATAAGTCACATTGTGGAACTTGTTGTATTTATACTGCAAGCCCTCCAGTATCTTGATAGCCTCCTCCTCGGTAGGTTCCTTGATATCAATCTGCTGGAACCGGCGCACGATGCCCTTACTCTGAGCCATGTAACGGTTGAATTCCTCGTAGGTGGTAGAGCCGATGAATCGGATGTCGCCTGCCTCCAGATACTGCTTCAGCATATTGGAAGCATCCGGTCCGCCATCAGAGCCACGACCTGCACCTATCATATTATGAATCTCATCAATATAGATGATGGTGTTGCCTTCCTTGGCGGCTCCTTCCATCACCATCTTGATACGCTTTTCGAAATCGCCACGATACTGGGCGCCGGCAAGCATCTGTCCCATGTCCATGCCATAGATGCGTGCTCCCTTGAGACGATTAGGAACCTGATTCTCATTGATGAGTTTGGCAAGACCATAAACCAGGGCTGTTTTACCTACGCCCGGTTCACCGATATGAAGCGGATTATTCTTTTCGGCACGGCAGAGCACCTGGATGGTTCTATCCAGCTCCTGCTCTCTGCCGATGAGCGGATTATGCTCTTCCACCTGATCAGAGATACAGGTAACCAGCTGATGCCAATCCTGAGGCTGTCGGCTTCTGCCTTCCTCTTCGTCGTCATCATAATCATTGTCATAATCGTCGTCATCATAGTCAGCGCCTATGCCCATAGTAGCCTCCGCAGCCTCGTTTTCCAGCGGATAATAGCTATCCACACTCGCCAGGAACTCGCCCTGACGGTCGCCCACATTCTTGCACAACAGGAATGCAGCCTCAGAGTTCTGCAAGCCAAACATAGCCTGCACGAAATGAGGCACATTCACGAGTTTTCGGTCAGCGGCAGCAGCCAAGGCGCAAGCCGTACCAAACATCGTCTTGAAGAGCGATGAAGGCTCAGGCAGATATTTGATATTTTCAGGCACACGCTCCTGCTTGGCGAGCCATCCCACCAGGTCCTCATGCATCTTGAGACTATCTACGCCTTCCTCCTGCAATGCCTGACAGAAGGCATACTGCCTGAGCAAAGACAGGAGCATATGCTCCGGCATCACAAACTCATGATCGAAGAACCGAGCCTGCTTCATTGCGTCATCCATCAAGACACTCATATATCGGGTTAATCCCATACTATCCATCTATTCTTTTCCCTTCTTTTTTATGGGGAAAGCGAAAGAAGTAAATATCATTCTAGGGGCTATCGTCCCCAAAAATCACTCTACCTTGCCTTCACTTCCCTCTAAATTCCCATTTATTATTCTGGCATATAAGTGAGCTTCAGGGGATACTTCTGCGTACGGGCTTTCTCCATCGCTTTCTCCACTTTGCTCTTGGCGATGTCATAGCTGTAGGTGCCCACCACGGCTTTCTCCTCGTGATGAACCTTGAGCATGATTGCTTCAGCCTCAGCCTGCGACTTGAAGAAGATGGTTTCGAGGATGTCTACCACGAAGTCCATCGGTGTAAAGTCGTCGTTGAACATCATTACCACGTAACGCCCCGGCTCCTTGAGCCTCGTTTTCTGGCGTTCACGAATTGCTGTCTGTTCTTGAGCCATATTTGAATTATTACTTTGTATAAGCATTGGTAATCTCCACGACATAGACATCGTGGAATCCACCCTTGGCACCATACCACTGCAGAAGGTCCTTATCGAGGAACTTCTCTGCTGTCATATTGTCCTTATAGAGTTTGCGGCATTCCAGGGTGAGTCGAGACTGTTCGAATGCAATGCTGCCGTTATCGGTCTCTACAGGAGTCAATCCTGTTTCCTTTGCCTTATCGAAATCACGTCCACTCTTAGAACCGCAGAAGTTATATATCTTTCGAGCCTCCTCGCTGTTGCCGAGGAAAGAGAGGGTCATGAATTCATTCTCCTCGATGATGCCGTGAGTAAAGCGCTCCGGACGGATAAATACCACAGCCACCGGCTTGTTCCAGAGCCATCCCAGGCAGCCCCAAGAAGCGGTCATCATATTGAAATGATCCTTATTGCCGGCGCAAACCAGCATCCATTCCTTACCAATAGTCTCGAAGACATTATCATTCAGTTCTTTTACGTTGATCTTTTCCATTTTATCTGTTCCTTTCTTTTTATTTACTAATAGTTTTAATGATGAAATCATACAGCATTCAACAAAAGCCATGCCAATTCATTGCCGAAGGCTGCTCATATCAGTTGCAAAGATACAAGAATAATCTGAAAAAGCAAATGATTCTCCAAGAAAATCGCAAAATAGATAGGAATAGATTAACAGTTCTCCGTTATAACGAAAACAGACCGACATGAACTCTTATTCACATCGGTCTGTTTTCGTCACTACCACCTATTTCTTTTATACGTTTTTATCACAAGTGGTGTATAAGTAAATCCTTCTTGGGTCATTTTCAAGCCCTCGCCATCAAATTGAGTAATTTGAATCTCTGTATCATCCTTGATGTATTCACTTTCATAATAGCATGCCAGAACAGAAAAATAAGTGAAGTCATCTGTTCTCCTGCATATCTTGTACCATTGGTCAGGCTCACTTTTCTCTATCAGATACTTATTATTGATGACACAGATATTGTCATCTGCCACAATTTCCCATTGCCTTAATGGTCTGTTCATGAGTCCTGGGATATTTCTCACATAACACCAGTCGCCTTCCCTTATGATGTTCAGATAACCACGCTTGAACAGGACTGGTCTTGTATAATGTTTCCTATGAGTGATAGGGTCAACCCAAAAGCTTTCATTAGCCTGTGCGTCCTCCACATGCCAAATGCCGTCTTTCTCTATTGTTATCTTATCTTTCGCTGTTCCAAGATATTTTTTGATAGGATAGAGATGATCAACAGGATAATATTCATAATTTTTATATGAATTCTTAAGCTTTTCTAAGCCTTCCTTCCTTTCTTCTTTGTCTTTTTGGGCAAATTCAGCCAACTCCTCACGAGAGTCCACTTTCTCCAGTTGACTGCCGATATTCTTCTGTACATAATATTGTTCATTCTCATCTATATACAGTCGTGAGTTGCCTTCTCCTTCTTTATACATATACACCTTATTCGGCTCGTCCCAAGGAATAAACCTATGCTTCCAACTCAGTCCTGTTCCTACTTGCAGTTCCAAGGTCTTCACAGTCAGATAGGTCTTTTCATCAATATACTTCGATAGGATGCGAGGGTACAGCTTTTTGCCATCCTCTGTACAGAAGTCGATGCCCATCAGCTTCACACTTTGTGGCTTATTGGCAAACCACAACCTGTTCCGCAAGTCAATCCATTCCTTCCGACCCACCTTCTTTCTTATGTAGCAATAGGCAAAGCCATCATTGGTCACATCTATCTTCTTGTATTGGCATTCCAATATCATCTTGCCATCCTTATCCTTGATGCCTTTCAGACCTTTTTCGTTTTCTACAATCTGATAGCCGTAGGTATCCATGATTATCTGCTGCTGACGCTCATGGTTGATGATTTTCATCATCTCCTCATCACCGTCCATCATCAGGTCCATCCTGCAGTTGTGACTATTGACTTGCATACACGCCTCTTGCAGAATGTTTTCAAGAGAAGTACGTCCTTCAAACATACTCTGCCAATCTCTATCCACAGATGGCAATCCAAACCGCTTATACAGTCCCACGTTGTCCAGTATCACGCAGTATTCCTTCCCTTCAGCCACTCGCAGTCCACGTCCTACCATCTGCATATACTTAGCCAATGACAGCGTAGGCCTCGCCAACTGTATGAACTCCACATCAGGACAATCAAAGCCCTCCGAGAACAAATCCACACTCACCAACACCTCAATCTCGTCATCAGCAACTCTATCAGCAGCTCGCAAGCAAGTAGCACCCAGGCCATCACCAGGCTGCAAGCAAGTATCATCCAGGCGGTCCCATCCCGCACAATCTGGCGAGACCTTTGATGGTCCGCCATCCTTAGAGCGTAGCGGTTCCGAGCACCGAGGAGGTGCGGTTACATCCCCTGTCCCCTGAGGGGAAAGGGGCTTGGGGAAAGCGGTGGAGCCCTCTTTAAGGGTAAAGAGGGACGGGGTGATTTTCGAAAAATCCTCTTTAATGCCAAAGAGGGACGGGGTGATTTTAGAAGATTTGACAGGGTGATTCGAAAAAGAAAGATTAGAAGATTTGAATCTTTCAATAAGCTCTTGCCGATCTGCAAGAGGTGTCTTGCTCGAAATCGCCACAGCCTTGATGCCATTCTCCCGATAGAACTCTGCAATATGCTCTGCATGCTGAATACTGATAGCATATACGATACCTTTCTTTCCAGGCACATACTCCTTGATGGTAAGGCATAGTCTTTCGAGTGATGGCTTCACATCCATCACTTCATTCAGTTCCTTCTGCTGATAGTCACCATCAGCACCTCGTTTCTGCAATGAGTCTATCAGCAGCTGGGCAGCACTATCTGGCTTGATGGAGTAGTAGTCATAAAGGCTCAATCGTCCTTCGGCAATAAACTTCTCCATGCTCCATGAGCACAGCAAGGTGTCAAACAAATCCGTGAATCCTTTACCGTTCAAGCGATAGGGCGTAGCCGTCAGTCCCAACTTCTTCGCCTTCGGATAGGCATTCATCACCTCTGCGTATGTCTCTGCCAAAGCATGGTGTGCCTCGTCAATCACAATAAGTCCCGGCTTCTCTTCCATCTCTCCATAATGTCTCGACAACCATTGTATCGACATCACCTTTATCGGCATCATGTCAGAAGCAGGATTAACAGAAGAAGCAGAAGTTGCACCAAGCCCATCTCCAACCCTCTCAGCAAGGTGCAAACAAGTAGCACCCAGGCGGTCCCATCCCGCACAATCTGGCGAGACCTTTGATGGTCCGCCAACCTTAGAGCGTAGCGGTTCCGAGCACCGAGGAGGTGCGGTTACATCCCCTGTCCCCTGAGGGGAAAGGGGCTTGGGGAAAGCGGTGGAGCCTCCCTTAAGGGTAAGGGAGGACGGGTGGGTTTTCGAAAAATCTCCTTCTTTAATGGTAAAGAGGGACGGGGTGATTTTCGAAAAAATAGTTTCTTTTATTTGCTCAACAAGTTCTCTTCGATGAGCAACAATCCATATCGGATGATTACTCTTCTCCAAGAACGAGAAGACGATGTTTGCTAAAACCATCGTCTTTCCCGTTCCAGTCGGCATTTGCACCATGACAGCATCATGATGCTTGAATGCCTCTTGCACTCTCTTCACCATGTCCTCCTGATAATCAAAAAGCTTTATCTTCTTCATTGTCATTTCAAAAAGCAAAAAGCCTTTTTGTCCTTTTACTTTTTTACCATTTTACTCTTTTACCTTTAAAAGTTTGATTGTCTGTATTTTTCCCGTGATACCTGTTACCACGGCGATTCCATTGTCACGAATCTCCACCTTCTCGTATTTGGCATCAACAATCACTTTTCCTTTTAATGTCATAACGCCCCAATGTCTGGGAATCTGTTCAAAGGCGCAATAGGCACCAACAGGTTGAGAAATGCTGTGGTAGAGAGGAGGTACTACAACCTTACCATCCAACTTCAATCCCCACTTCTTTCCAGCTTGATACAATTCCACGCTGCCTGCCTCCGACTTCTCATGCAACAGCAACAACTCCTGTTCTTCTTGTTCTTTCCTGCGCTTCATTTCTCGCTCATAGACCAGTTTGCCAAGCCGAGGTATCGCAACCATCAAACTCTCGCTTTCCGTTTTGGGGTGATTGCAACCTATATAGGTCTTTTTCAAGCTGGAGTCAACGAAGTAATAATCCTCATGACTGTCCATGACCACTATGCCACTATCGTACAGGTCGGCGCACAGCCAATATACATGAGTATGGTCGCCACGTAAAAAACAAGCCTTTTCACTGTTTTCTTTATACATACGCATAGAGCCGGCATCATTCTCATTATATACCCATACATGACAACCACTGGTTGTAGAGCGTTGAAAGTTGTATATCAAATAATATCCACAATTCCATAGGTCATATTGGGAAGGGCGAAAAGGTAAACCAAAATACTCGTAGGTACGAGACCTGAAGTGATCATCATATTCGACGAACTCCCATTTATTGATGGTGATTACCTTAGGAGCATCCTTCTCATGAATGTCCTCGTCAATGACAACTCTCGCCAAGAGGTCGTAGTAACATACAGTCTTTCTGCGAGGTCGATAGGATAAGATATTACCTTGCAAGAACTTCAGGTCATAATAGTTGCCTGATTCTATCACCTGTTCGCCTTGCCGGTTTACCACTGTCATCTTTCCGTCTGGTAACTTGACGATGGCAAAATCATCATTGCAATCAACAAACTCCCGATACTTTAGCGACTGCATCAGTTCCTCATGGCTCATCACCATCATCATTTCGGAGTCTTGGTCAACAGGCATAGTTTCTTGCTTTCCGTACATCAGGAAGAACTCTCTTTCCTTCGGAGTCTCCTTTTTCTTGCCAATTTTCAGCTTTCCTTCGAACATCGCCTTCCAGTTCCATACTTGCGAAGGCAACCCAAATACCCGATACAGTCCCACATTATCTATAATCACGCAGTTCTTCTTTCCCTTAGCCACTCGCAATCCTCGTCCTACCATCTGCAGATACTTAGCAAGCGACAATGTAGGTCGTGCCAACTGTACAAACTCCACATCCGGGCAGTCAAATCCTTCCGAGAAGATATCCACATTCACCAACACCTGTATAGCCCCCAGCCCATCAGTAGGCCGCAAGCAAGTATCAGCAAGGCGGTCCCATCCCGCACAACCTGGCGAGACCATTGACACCTCCTTTAATGCGCCAGGCGACAAACAATCTGGCGAGACCTTTGATGGTCCGCCATCCTTAGAGCGTAGCGGTTCCGAGCACCGGAGGGCGGTTACATCCCCTGTCCCCTGAGGGGAAAGGTTGTGCAAATGAGTGCAAAGCAAGCTTGCTTGAACTTTGCCGAGTGCTGCCAACCTTCTCGAAGAGAAAAGGGGCTTGGGGAAAGCGGTGGAGCCTCCCTTAAGGGTAAGGGAGGACGGGTGGGTTTTCGAAAAA
>CAVHWE010000021.1:0-20723 GCA_963639495.1 bacterium
CGCCCTCTACGTCAGCATCTGGCTTGAAGCCCAGGCAGAGCTGAGCATCTTCCTCGTTACCGATGCAAACATCAACATACTTCATCAGAGGACGCATAACAGAGATAGCCTTCTCTGAAGTCCAGAGCTTCTTGCGGAAGTTGAGGTCAACAGAAACAGTTACGCCGTGACGCTTAGCAGCCTCACAAGCCAACTTGGTCAACTCAGCAGCCTTGTCGCTAATAGCTGGAGTAATACCGCTCCAATGGAACCACTGGGCACCCTCCATAATCTTATCGAAATCGAAATCAGATGGGTCTGCCTCAGCAATTGCGCTGTGTGCACGGTCGTAGATTACCTTAGATGGGCGCATAGAAGCACCAGTCTCAGCATAGTAGAGACCTACGCGGTCGCCACCACGAGCGATGAACTCTGTGTTAACGCCGTAACGACGGAGACCGTTGACAGCAATCTGACCGATCTCGTGCTTAGGGAGCTTAGATACAAAGTAAGCATCATGACCATAGTTAGCCAAGCTTACAGCTACGTTAGCCTCACCACCACCAGGGATGATGCGAAGTGATTCACTCTGAATGAAACGATCATTGCCTTCTGGTGATAAACGAAGCATGATCTCGCCCAATGTTACAATTTTTGCCATGTTTGATAGTTTTAATTTTTTTGTTTTTATTTTGTTTGTTATGAGTAACAAATTAAAATTCCACTTTTTTGTTGAGAAATGAAGTTCAATTATTAGTTGGCGTTCAAATTCGTGGGCAAAAATAACCATAATTTCTCGAATAACGAAATAAAATCGCATTTTTTTTTGTTTTTCGTGCAAAAAAGTTGCTGTGTCTTCGCACAATTCAAAAAAATGTTGTATATTTGCGGCAAAATTCGCACTTGTGGTCGCACACAACAGAATTGCTTAATACTAATTGTGGTCTGTGCACAGCTAGGAAGTACCTGCGACGTTTTATCTATCGTAGCCCCCTGGAGAGCTCCTTATATAATAAGTACACGCGAGGCAACCAGACCCGTAATGCTAAAAAACAATGGCCGAAAAAATCAGAATCAAGGATATTGCAGAGAGAGCTGGCGTATCCGTTGGAACCGTAGACCGAGTTCTGCACGACCGCCCAAACGTGTCGAAACCTGCACGCGACAAGGTCGAGAAAGCCCTCAAGGAAATGAATTATCAGCCTAACGTGTACGCCAGCGCTCTGGCTTACAACAAATCCTATACCTTCTACCTGCTGATTCCGAAACACGAATCGGAGGCTTATTGGGAGGAGATTGAGGAAGGCGCAAAAAAATGTGAAGATACCCGACGCGACTTCCATATCGATGTAGAGATTCGTTTCTATGAGCGTTCCAGCGAAGAATCGTTCCGCGAAGAAGGCAACAAGATTCTTGAGGCCAGTCCGGAAGGAGTTATCGTGGTGCCTTCATCACTCGACGTGACCCGCGAGTTTACCGAGGCGCTTCACCACAAAGGCATCCCGTTTATCCTGCTCGACTCCTACATGCCCGATCTGCGTCCGCTCTCATTCTACGGTCAGGATTCGTTCTGTTCCGGTTTCTTCGCAGCCAAGATGCTGATGATGATTGCCGCCAAGGAAGATGAAATCATGCTTATGAGGCAGACCAAGGACGGAAGAGTGGTCAGCAAGCAGCAGGACAACCGAGAGGTAGGATTCCGCCATTACATGCACGACCACTTCCCTAACGTGAAGATTACCTTGCTCGACCTGCCGTTGAGCGGCACACGTGCTGAATTCGCCAAAATGCTGGAGAAGTTCTTTGCCGTGCATCCGAACATCCACCATTGCATCACCATGACTTCGAAGGCGCACATCGTGGGCGACTTCCTGCTGAAGACCAACCGCCGCGACGTTCAGATCATGGGCTATGATATGGTAGAGAAAAACGCCCGCTGTCTGCGCGAAGGAAGCATCTCCTTCCTCATCGCCCAGCACGCCTACATGCAGGGGTACTCCTGCGTAGACACGCTCTTCCAGGCCATCGTGCTGAAGAAGAAAGTTACGCCGGTAAACTATATGCCTATCGAGCTGCTGATGAAGGAAAACGTAGATTTCTATCGCAGAACCCAGCTCTAAGGCTATCGGGCAGAACAGGGTTTCCGCATGGAAGACAATTCATACAGGAACATTATAAATTATAAACAATAAATAAAAGACAGACTACGTATGGAACAATCAAGTTTTATCAAGATTAACCCTGCCGACTCGGTAGTGGTTTGCTTGCGCCCTATGAAGAAGGGTGAAACGATTGAAGTAGATGGCAAGACCATCACATTATTGCAGGATACTCCTGCAGGACACAAGGTGCTCATCAACGATGCTGCCGAGGGTACAGATATCCTGAAGTATGGCTACCCTATCGGTCATGCAAAGATCGGTCTCAAGGCGGGCGAATGGGTAAACGAGAACAACCTCAAGACCAATCTTGCCGGTACGCTCGAATATACCTACAACCCGGTTAACGAGCAGCTGAACATCGCTAAGGAAAACCGCACCTTCATGGGCTACGTTCGCAAGAATGGCGAAGTAGGCGTAAGAAACGAAGTATGGGTAGTTCCTACCGTGGGCTGCGTTAACGGCGTGGCTGAGAAGCTGGTAGAACTACTCAAGAAAGAAACAGGCTGCGAAGGCATCGACGCCATCCACGCATGGCACCACAACTTCGGTTGCTCACAGCTCTCGGGCGACCATGAGAATACCCGCAAGGTGCTTCGCGATATCTGTCTGCATCCAAACGCAGGTGCCGTGCTCGTTCTCTCGCTCGGCTGCGAGAACAACCAGCCAGATGATTTCATGAAGATGCTCGGCGACTATGATCACGACCGCATCAAACTTCTTGTAACACAGAAGGTTGAAGGTGATGAGCTAGAGGAAGGCATGAAGATTCTGCGCAACCTCTATGCCCAGACTAAGGAAGACAAGCGCGAGGAAGTTCCGGTAAGCAAACTGCGCGTAGGTTTGAAGTGTGGCGGTTCTGACGGCTTCAGCGGAATTACAGCCAACCCATTGGTTGGTGAATTCAGCGACTGGCTCGTAGCTCAGGGTGGTACAAGCATCCTGACAGAGGTACCGGAAATGTTTGGCGCAGAAACCATTCTGATGAACCGTTGCGAAAATAAGGAACTCTTCGACAAGACCGTTCACCTGATTAACGACTTCAAGGAATACTTCCTGAGCCATGGTGAGCCAGTTGGCGAGAACCCTTCTCCTGGTAACAAGGCAGGTGGTATCTCAACCCTCGAAGATAAGGCTTTGGGTTGCACCCAGAAGTGCGGCCGTGCTCCGGTAAGCGGCGTGCTCCAGTATGGCGACCGTCTGGAGACAACCGGTTTGAACCTGCTTTCAGCTCCGGGTAACGACCTTGTAGCAGCCACAGCTCTGGCTTCAGCAGGTTGCCAGCTCGTTCTCTTCACCACAGGTCGCGGAACCCCATTCGGAACCTTCGTGCCAACGATGAAGATTTCTACCAACAGCAATCTGGCAAAGAACAAGCCAAACTGGATTGACTTCAACGCCGGCGCTCTGGTAGAAGGTGTAGAAATGAAAGACTTGGTAAGCAAGTTTATTGATAAGATTATAGCCGTAGCAAGTGGCGAGGAGGCTCGCAACGAGTATAATGGCTATCGTGAAATCTCCATCTTCAAGAATGGAGTAACTCTTTAATTAAGAAGGAAAAAAGAAGTATGAGTAACAAAAAAGGTTTGCTGGCGTTGTCGCCATTATTTTTGCTGATTGTCCTCATCGTGGCTTTTACCGTATATTCGGTAGACAGCAGCCATCAGGACACCAGCCTCTCGCTCACAGTAGCGTTCATGATTTCGAGCATTTATGCCGTGGCTATTTCCGGCGGAATGCCTGTCAGGAAACGAGTGGACACATACAGCAAGGGTGCCGGCGCCAACAACCTGATGCTCATGCTCTGGATTTACGTGCTGGCTGGCTCGTTTGCCGCATCAGCCAAGGCGATGGGAGCCGTTGATGCAACCGTCAACCTGGCGCTCAGCATCCTGCCAGCCAGCATGATTCTGCCAGGACTCTTCCTGGCTGCCTGCTTTATCTCCGTATCTATCGGAACAAGTGTGGGAACCGTAGTGGCTCTGGTTCCGATAGCCGCCGGACTGGCCCACTCGATGAATGCTAATGTAGGCATGATGACCGCCATCATCGTAGGTGGCGCTTATTTCGGCGACAACCTCTCGTTCATCTCCGATACGACGGTTGTTGCTACGCAGACACAGAACTGCAAGATGAGCGATAAGTTCAAGGTCAACTCCATGATTGTGGTTCCGGCCGCCGTACTCGTACTCATCGCCTATTCTGTCATGGGAGTCGGTCTTCAGGCCCCAACCCACATCAACGAGGTGGAATACATGAAAGTATTGCCTTACCTCACCGTCCTCGTTACCGCTATTGCCGGCATGAATGTAATGGCTGTTCTCACTCTGGGCACCCTACTCTGTGGTGCCATCGGCATAGGCAGTCATCTTCTGGGTGCCTCCGGAAGCTACGACCTCTTCGGCTGGTTCTCAGCCATGGGCAACGGCATTATCGGCATGGGCGAACTCATTATCATCGCCATGATGGCAGGTGGTATGCTCGAAATCATCCGCGAAAACGGCGGAATCGATTTCATCATCAACAAGATTACAGCCCACGTGAACAGCAAGCGTGGAGCCGAACTTTCTATCGCCGCCCTCGTTTCGATGGTAAACATCTGTACGGCAAATAATACGGTAGCGATTCTGACAGTAGGAAATATTTCGAAAAAGATAGGCGACCGGTTTGGCGTAGACAACCGCAAGGCAGCCAGCATTCTCGACACCTTCTCATGCATGGTTCAGGGATTGATTCCTTATGGCGTGCAGATGCTCCTGGCAGCCGGTCTGGCCAATCTCAGTCCGATGGACATTCTTCCTTATCTCTACTATCCGCTGGCGATAGGTGTGGCAGCCCTGCTGGCCATCCTCTTGCGCTATCCTAAGAGATACAGTTAGGAAGACTTCTAAAAATCAGAGGAGGGTCTCCTTCTGCGTTAGAGATTTCTTGACAGAAAGAACAAAACTTTATTATTGACTATTAATAAGAACAAGGCATATGAATTTTCTTCAGCGCAACCTTTTTACTAAGCTCCGTGCCGACAACTTTGGCATCAAGGAAGAAATGGAACCGATGACTACCTTTAAGAAGAAAAAGATAGCTCAGATGCTCAAGAATGTGAATAATGTTCCTGCCGGAGAGGTGAAGATGAACAACAGTTTTCTGAACCGACGGCTCAGCAAGATTCAGGAAGATGAACGCCACGCCATCGATACCTCTATCGAGACCATTTATCTGCTGCGCATCATCGTGGCAAACGTAAATGGAATGCTGGCTAACGGAATCAATCTCAGAGGAATCATCCAGTTGGGAGACTACCTGAGAACCCGAGGCGACAAGGTAGATTTCGTGAAACTGGAGAAGTGGCTTGCCAAGCTCCGCATCCAGCGCATCGCCCAGCTGGAAGGAAGCGTGCTCATCACCTTCTTCGATTTTGAACAGGACGAAATCCCATTCGTTCATCACATAGAAAGAGGCGCCTACAAGCTGACGCTCCGTTCGCTCTACTATAATATCATGGACCAGCAGGCCATTCAGTTTGAGCAGACCAGCAGCGGCTTTGTACGCACCACGGGGGGAACCATGCGCAAGAATCTGCGCCGCAGCATGCGCTATCTGCAATACGCTCCGATAGAAACCATGAGCAATTTCATGAACAATTTCTTCCGTTCATTATCTGAGATTGAAGAGTAAATTTCAGTAAGGATTGAAGGGGTTAATCTGGGATTCATCAGGACGAAGAGTAAAATATCTATAAAATTAATCTCTTAGTAGTAAGATTTTCATCTGATTTTCGTATCTTTGCATCTATGAAAAAGTTATTTATCTCTATTATAGCATCCATTATTGCCTTGGGAGCCCATGCCCAGGTGCAATGCGAAGACACTTGTCGGCACGTTCACGGCATCGACTTGAGTCATTATCAGGGCAACGTGTTCTGGGAAACCGTGGGCGACAACTCTAAGATGGCTTACGTTTATCTGAAAGCTACCGAGGGAGGAACCAACATCGACAGCAAATACAAGAAGAATATCGACCTGGCTCATCGCTACGGAATGAAAGTAGGTTCTTATCATTTCTACAGACCCCGCATCCCACAGCAGACGCAGCTGGAAAATTTCAAGGCCCAATGCCGTCCGGGAGATCAGGACCTCTTGCCTATGATTGATGTGGAGACGAAAAGCGGCATGAATACAGAAGAATTCTGCGATTCGCTCTTCAAGTTTCTGCATCTCGTAGAGAAAGCATATAAGCAGAAACCCCTCATCTATACGGGAGCCAATTTCTATGACAACTATCTTCTGGGCAAGCTAGACAGCTACAAGCTGATGATTGCCCAGTATACAAAGCGCCTCCCTGTATTACGCGATGGTAGAGATTTCGAAATGTGGCAATATACGGGTAAGGGCAGACTCAACGGAATAAACGGCTATGTTGACAAAAGCCGTTTCATGGGGCGTCACAAGCTCAGAGAAATCAGATTCAGACATCGATAGTACATGGAACCCTGAACTTGGAACTTTATGATTAGCTTCAAGGTAAAGAGTGGATAAGATCTGGAAGTAGAGAAGCATGAATTATATAAGTAAATTAATAAACACAAAATAGAATTATGGCAATTATAAAATGTCCGGAATGCGGACGCCAAATTAGCGATAAAGCACCTACCTGCCCTAGTTGCGGAGTAGAAATAGCAGGCAAAATTACCAAATGCCCAAATTGTGGCGAGATTTATTTCAGCAACCTGGAAATGTGTCCTAACTGCCATGAGCTGAATCCTTCGCTCACAAGAATGACGCCTCCGACAGGAATGAGCCAGCAGACTCCTGCCAGCCAGGCTTCTATGACTCAGCAGCAAGAAGCTGAAAACGCAGCCAGACAGAATGCAATCAGACAAGAAGAAATCCGCCGTCAGGACGTTCTCAGGCAGGACGCTCTCAGGCAGCAGGCTCGTCCTCAGACACCTGTCAGAACAGCAACACCTCCTACTCCACCCGTTCCTCCGGTTCGCCCACAGCAATCTAATTCTCAGAACGGCGGAAACGGCGAGGGAACCCAGGAAAAGAAAAAAAGCAACCGTGGCGTCATCATCATCTCTCTGATTTTCGCCTTCCTCGTTTGTGGCATTTTCTACTATTTCTATGATAGTGCCAATAAGAATAAGGAACTGGAAGCTTACGAGTATGCGATGCAGAGTAGCGACCCGATGGTTCTGCAGAGTTACCTAGATACTTACAAAGATGCTGACGAGGCGCATCGTGATTCCATCATGGCTCACCTCGAACTTCTGAAACAGACCGATCAGGACTGGACCAACGCCGTAGTAAGCGGTTCGAAAGAGGCCCTGCAGGCTTATCTCGACAAATACCCAAACAGTCCACACAAGCAGGAGGTTTTGAACAAGATAGATTCCATCGACTGGAATGTGGCCAAGAATGCTGATAATGTAGAAGCTTACCAGGCTTATCTCGCCGCTCATGCTGACGGTTCGCATATCGAAGAGGCTGAGAATGCGATGAAGAAAGCCAAGAGCAGAGATTTGCAGCCTGAAGAGAAAGATATGGTAAGCAGTCTGTTCCGCCATTTCTTCCAAAGCATCAATACCCGCGATGCTGATGGTTTGCAGGCTTCATGCGAGGACATTCTCTCTTCGCTTCTGGGTAAGAATTCTGCTACCAAGGCAGATGTTGTTACCTTTATGAATAAGCTTTATAAGGAAGATGTGACCAACCTGAACTGGTTCCTCACCAACGATTATAAGATTAAGAAGCGCGAGGTGGGTGACGAAGATTATGAATATCAGGTTCAGTTCTCAGCACGTGAGGAAGTTCAGCTTACCGACGGTACTAAGAAAACCAACCATTTCAAAATCAACGCAACCGTTTCGCCAGACGGCAAGGTTTCTGCGTTCAACATGTCGAAGATTAATGCCGCAGAATAGAATAAAAACGCCCTGCAAGATTAAATAGAATAGAACAAACGCCCTGCAAGATCAGGAACTTCATTTCTGAATGTTCCTTTCTTGCAGGGCGTTTCTTTTTACCTTCATGTTTCGGGAAGGTTCTCATGTCCGAGAACCCGTTCCCTTCTTTTAGAAATTACTTTGCATCCTTCATCTGACGGAGCAAATCTTTCTGCTTATCATTCAACCCGGTTGGCAACTTCACGTTGTAAGTAATCATCAGGTCGCCAAAGGTTCCGTCACCTCGGTCGTATCCTTTTCCGCGAACACGAACCTTCGTGCCATTCTGCGTTTCCGGCTTAATCTTCAGTTTGATTTTAGAACCATTACTCAATTTAATGATTCCTTCGCCGCCCAGCAGAGCCGTATAAAGGTCGATATTCACATTCATGTTCATTTCGCCGTTATTGGCACGACCATTCTGGCCGCAACCGCCGCCACAACCACCAGTACCGAAATCAGCACCAGCTCCGTAGCCAGCCCCATTAAAGCCGCTACCATAACCGGCAGAACCATTAAAACCGCCAAAATTGCCGGAACCAAATCCTTCAGCCGACTGCTGGCTTCTGCCACGACCTCCGAAGAGATTTTCGAAGAAGCTGGAGAAACCTCCGCCTCCGCCGAACTGGCTGAAGTCGAAACCCTCGAATGGATTTCCACCTGCTCCACCATAGCTTCCGGAACCGCCTGCACCACCAGCTCCGCCGAAACCGCCGAATGCATCAGCATTCTTCCATTGTTCGCCATACTGGTCGTATTTAGCACGCTTATCTGGGTCAGAAATCACCTCATACGCCTCGTTCAGCGCCTGGAACTTAGCCTTCGCCTTCGGGTCGTTAGGGTGCAAATCTGGGTGAAACTGTTTTGCACGTTTACGATACGCAGCTCTCACATCCTTCTGCGGAATGTTCTTGTCTACGCCGAGAATCTTGTAATAATCAACAAATGCCATATTATAAAACCTCCTATTTTTTAGTTTTTAAAAAATATCCAACAAAAAGTATGCCTATTTAAGTTCTTTTTTGTACTTTTGCAGAGAAAATAAGAAACAGAGCTCAACTGATGGGCTTTCATTACTCAAAAGATATACATTAATTCATATGAAACAATTATTTGCTGCGCTTCTTCTGGCGCTAACTTTCAATTCACAAGCTATGGCACAACAACGTACCGTAAAACTGAGAGTGATAGAGACAAGCGATGTGCACGGCTCTTTCTTCCCTTACGATTTCATCAACCGTAAGCCAAAGGCAGGAACCTTGGCGCGCGTTTCTTCCTACGTCAATAATTTGCGAAAAGACTATAAGGATAACCTCATCCTCTTGGAGAATGGCGATATTCTGCAGGGACAGCCTACCTGCTATTATTATAATTATGTAAACACAGAGGCTAGAAACGTGGCTGCCGATGTGGTCAACTACATGAAGTATGATGCGCAAGTGTTTGGCAATCATGATGTTGAAACGGGTCATCCAGTTTACGACAAATGGATAAAAGAACTCAATTGCCCAGTTCTTGGTTCCAACATCATCAGCACATCTACAGGCGAACCATACGTTAAGCCTTATCTCATCCTGAACCGCGAGGGCGTGAAGGTGGCAGTCTTGGGAATGATTACTCCTGCCATTCCAAACTGGCTCACGGAGAATCTCTGGAGCGGACTGAAATTTGAAAATATGGTAACAAACGCCCGCAAATGGGTGAAGTATCTCCAGGAGAATGAAAAACCGGATGTTATCATCGGCCTCTTCCACAGCGGAAAAGACGGAGGCATTCAGACTGCTGAATATGATGAAGACGCCTCTATCAAGGTAGCAAAAGAAGTGCCGGGCTTCGACCTCATTCTCTTCGGCCACGACCATACGCGCGACAACGAAACCGTAACCAATACTGATGGAAAACAGGTGGTTTGCCTGGATCCTGCCAACAACGCCATTAGCGTGGCTGATGCTGAAATAACCCTCACCCTCAACAAGAAAAAGGTGAACGGAAAGAAACAGCTGGTGGTAACTGACAAAAAGGTGACAGGCAAGATTGTGGATGTGACAGATTGTCCTATCGACGAGGATTTCATGAAGACTTTCGAACCTCAGATTGCGGAAGTAAAGAAATATGTGGGCAAGCAGATTGGCAACTTCAAGACTACCATCTACAGCCGCGACCAGTTCTTCGGCAGTTCTGCCTTCAACGATTTCATCCTCAACCTCCAGTTGCAGATGACAAAAGCCGACATTTCGTTTAACGCTCCCCTTCAGTTCAACGCGGTTCTGAAAGCCGGCCCAATCTACGTGAGCGACATGTTCAATCTCTATAAATATGAGAACCAGCTCTACGTAATGCGCATGACGGGCGAAGAAATCAGAAAGCATTTGGAAATGAGTTACGACCTCTGGGTGAACACCATGAAGAGCCCGGACGACCATCTCCTGCTGCTCGATGAGAAGACCGTTGGCGACCAGCAACGCCTCGGCTTCAAGAATCTCTCGTTCAACTTTGATAGTGCTGCGGGAATCGATTACGAAGTTGACGTAACCAAGCCAGACGGCGAGAAGGTGAAGATTCTGCGCATGAGCAACGGCGAACCTTTCGATGAGAAGAAATGGTACAAGGTAGCCGTTAACAGCTATCGAGGAAATGGCGGCGGCGAACTCCTTACCAAGGGGGCCGGAATCCCGAAAGACAGTCTTGAAAGCCGAATCATCTATCGCAGCAAGCGCGACCAGCGCTACTATCTGATGGAAGAAATTGAAAAGATGGGAACGGTTGATGCAAAACCAAACAACAACTGGAAGTTTGTGCCGGAAGCATGGACCAAGCCAGCTGCCCAGCGCGATTTCGAATTGCTGTTCGGTAAGAAGAAATAGCTCCTCGAAACGCTTCTGGAAAAGCATATTATAAAGATTAAAGTAAAAAAGCAAATAAGTTCAAAATAAAGAATGAAGTATTGGTTTATATTTTGCAAGACTGATCTCTTGCTCGAAAAGAAAGAAGACGGAACCTATACGATTCCTTGTTCAGAAGAGAGTCCAATCCCAACAAAGCCTTGGACTCACATTCTCAATATTACCCCGATGGAAGACGGAACAGAGGTGAAGACCTTCACCATTCCTGAGCCCGTTACCGGCAATCCGAAGTACGAAATGTGCGGCTTGCGCCCTAGTTTCTACAAACTCTCTCCTGCCCTTTACCAGAAAGCAGGAAAGTGTCAGGAACTCAACTATTGGGACATGAATACCCAATTCTGCGGCGTTTGCGGAGCTCCGATGAAAATGGCAACCGACATCAGTAAGAAATGTACAGAATGCGGCAAACAGGTCTGGCCTTCGCTTGCCACAGCCATCATCGTTCTGATTAAGAAAGATGATCAGGTCTTGCTGGTACACGCTCGCAATTTCAAGGGAAATTTCGACAGTCTCGTGGCTGGTTTCGTAGAGACTGGCGAGAATCTGGAAGAGGCGGTTCATCGTGAAGTAATGGAAGAAACCGGTCTGACTATCAAGAACTTGAAATATTTCGGTTCCCAGCCTTGGCCTTATCCGAGCGGTCTGATGATTGGCTTTTCGGCAGAATATGTAGATGGAGAAATTCATCTACAGAAAGAAGAACTCTCTCGTGGTAAATGGTTCACGAAAGAGAATCTCCCTATTCTCCCAGAGAAACTTTCCATCGCCCGAAAACTCATCGACGCCTGGCTGGCGGACAAACTCTAATAATGAGGACAAACTCTAAAAGTGAGGATAAACTCTAAAAAATGATGAAAGAGAAACTTTGGAATGCAAACTACATCAAGGTGATGACTACCAACTTTCTGTTGTATTTCGCCTTCTATCTGCTCACACCTTTGCTCCCTCTCTATCTGAGCGAAAATTTTGGTGCCACGAAAGATGTGATTGGAATTGTGCTGAGCGGCTATACGGTTGCCGCCCTCATCATTCGTCCGTTCAGCGGATATGTGGTTGACAGCTTTTCGCGCAAGAAGGTTCTGATGGTCTGTCTCTCGGCCTTCGCCATCTTCTTTGCCGGCTATATTGCAGCCAGCACCATCCTGATGTTTGCCATCTGCAGAACCCTGCACGGAGGTCCGTTCGGAGCCGTAACGGTTGCCAACAGCACCTGCGCCATCGACGTTCTTCCGGCAAGTAGGAGAAATGAAGGAATCGGACTCTACGGACTGAGCAACAATTTTGCCATGGCAATTGCTCCATCCATCGGAATCTATCTCCATAATGCGGTAGACAGTTACATGATTCTCTTCTGGATAGCTTTCATCGTGGCGATTGCCTCAGTTGTGATTGCAGGAACCATCCGTCTCCCCGAAAAGGAAATCGTTAAGAACAAGGAGAAGCTTTCTCTCGACCGCTTCTTCCTGACGCGTGCCTGGCTCCTTGCCATCAACATCGCCATGTTCGGTTTCTGCTGGGGCGTTCTGAGCAATTATCTCGCAATCTACAGCAAGGAGGAACTCGGCATTACGGGCGGAACGGGCACTTATTTTGCCCTTCTTTCCATGGGCCTGTTCCTGTCAAGATTGCAGGGAAGAAAAGCCTTGAGCCAGGGAAAACTTACCCAGAATGCGGCCGAAGGAATGCTGCTTTCGCTTGTTGGTTTCATCATCTTTGTTGCCGTCAAGCACCCGGTAGCCTATTATCTTTCGGCTTGTCTTATCGGCCTGGGAAACGGTCATCTTTACCCAGCCTTCCTCAACATGTTTATTAATGTGGCTCGTCACAACCAGCGTGGAACGGCAAACAGCAGCATTCTTACAGGTTGGGATTTGGGCTTCGGAATCGGCTGTCTGCTAGGCGGAGTCGTGGCAGAACATTTCGGTTACAACGGAACATTCTGGATGGTTGCTATAGAAAATGCAGCTTCCGTTCTCCTCTTCTTTGCCGCTTCGAAACAATTCTTTGAGAAGAGACGCAGAGAATAGAAAACAGTTGATAAAGAGAAATATAAAATTATGAATAAAAAAAGAGCACTTCATCCGAGACAGAAGAAAGTCTCAGGCGAAGTGCTCTTATTTTTATCTTACTTTTCTGTTTTTAGAAAGGAAGATCATCTGCGCTACCACCCTCTGCTGCAGGAGCTGCAGGCTGAACTGGAGGGAATGCTGCAGTTGCGCCATTAGCAGGAGCTGCTGGCTGAGCAGGAGCTACAGGAGCACCTACTGGAGGAAACGCACCTGGCTGCATTCCGCCCATAGCACCAGCAACGGCGTTAGGGTCAACACGCTGGATATTCCAGGCACGGATGCTGTTGAACCAACGGCCCTGATACTCGTGAGCATCAATATCGAAAGAAACCAGGAGTTCCTCACCACTCTGAATGTTGAACTGAGCCAGACGGTCTGCTCCGAAAACATCAAAGCACAATTTCTTTGGATACTGCTCGTGGGTTTCAATTACGAACGACTGAGCTTTCCACTCTCCTCTTGCAGAGACGCCGCTTCTTTCAGGCAAAACGGCAATAACCTTTCCTTGTAATTCCATATGATAATATTTAAAGTTTTTCCTTTGTTTAAAGGGTGTTTTTTTCTTTCTGACTGCGAAATTACTAAAAATAGTTCAAAAACTAGAACTTTTCTCCAATTATTTTTGCTTATCAGCGATATTTTTTGTATTTTTGTGCTCAATTAGGTGATATTGCCTAATTAAATTAAGGTGAAACAGAAAACAAAATAAAATTTAAATAAAATACTCATGAGATTTACAGTATCAAGTTCTGCATTGAGCAGCAAGCTCAACATGCTCGCAAAAGTGATTGGAAGCAAGAATTCGTTGCCAATCCTCGATTGTTTCCTTTTCCAAGTTGCTAACGGTGAAATGAGCATCACGGCTAGCGATAGTGATAATGTCATCAAGAGTACACTCGCTCTTACCGACCACGATGGAGAAGGTGAGTTTTGTGTGCCTAACCGCGTTATCCTCGATGCGTTGAAGGAACTGCCTGAGCAGCCTCTTCACTTCGATGTGGATGCTGCCGGAGAAGCCGTTGCCATCAAGATTGTTTACCAGAACGGTCTTTACAACTTCACAGGTCAGAGCGCAGAGGAATATCCTCGCACACAGAGCATGAACGATGCTTGCACCACCGTTTCTTTGCCTACAGAAATGCTGATCAACAACATTTCACGCTCGCTCTTCGCTACAGCCAACGATGAGTTGCGCCCTGTCATGAACGGTATTTACTTCGACCTGACAGCAGATGCTCTCGCTATCGTAGCAAGCGATGGTCACAAGCTGGTTCGCAGCAAGAACTTCACTATCAAGAGCGAATCTCCTTCAGCATTCAACTTGCCTAAGAAGCCAGCTTCTCTGCTGAAGAACATTCTGAGCAAGGACGGCGACGACGCTATCATCAAGTTTGATGACCGAAGCGCAGAAATCCAGTTTACTGACGGCGTTATGAGATGCAGACTGATTGATGGTCGCTACCCTAACTACAACTCTGTCATTCCAAACAACCCTAACGAGGTTACAGTAGACCGCAGAGGCTTGCAGAGTGCTTTGCGCCGCGTATTGCCATTTGCAAGCGAGAGCAGCCAGCTCATCCGTTTCCACATCGAGTCAGGCCGTTTCGAGGTTTCTTCTGAGGATATTGACTTCTCAACATCTGCAAAGGAACAGTTGTCTTGCGAATACAACGGCTCACCTATCAGCATCGGCTTCAAGGGAAGCAGTCTGATGGAAATCCTGAGCAATCTCACCAGCGACAACATCATCATCCAGCTGGCAGACCCAAGCCGTGCCGGAATCATCGTACCAGCAGAACAGCCTGAGAACGAAGATATTCTGATGCTCATCATGCCTATGCTCCTTAACGACTAAAGGAGCACGGGCTTTCTCTGAAACAACAAAAAGAAAAGTATTTCTACAAAAATGAAACTCAATTTGACAAAGCCTCTGATCGTGTTCGACCTGGAGACAACGGGTCTTGACATGATCAAGGATCGTATTATACAGATTTCTTACATCAAGGTAATGCCTGATGGAACTGAAGACCGCAAGAACCTCTTCGTAAATCCTTGCAAGGAGATTCCTGCCGAAGTAGTTGCCCTTACAGGCATCAGCAACGAAGATGTAAAAGATGCGCCAACCTTCAAGCAGCTGGCTGCCACATTGGAGAAGGAATTTACCGGTTGCGATTTCGCAGGCTACAATTCCAACCACTTCGATGTACCGATGCTCGCAGAAGAATTCCTGCGTGCTGGAATCGACTTCGATTTCAACAAGTGCCGTCTCATCGATGCGCAGACCATCTTCATGAAGATGGAACGCCGTAACCTGGCTGCTGCCTACAAGTTCTATTGCGGCAGAAAGATGGAGGAAGATTTCGAAGCTCATCGTGCAGATCAGGATACAGAGGCTACTTACCGCGTGCTCATGGGCGAGCTCGACAAGTATGCTCCAGGCGTGCAGGATGAACCTGAGCGCGTGCTCAACAACAACATGGATGAACTTGCCGATTTCTCTAAGCAGAAGGATAATGTAGATTTCGCCGGACGCATCGTTTGGGAAGAGGTAAAAGACGCCCAGGGCAACGTTGTAAACGATGAGAACGGAAATCCTTTGAAGCACGAAGTATTCAACTTCGGTAAATACAAAGGATGGGATGTGGCTGAGATTCTGACCAAAGACCCGGGTTATTTTACATGGGTCTTGGGAAGCGATTTCACCAACAATACCAAGCAGGTGCTTACCCGCATCCGCCTTCGTGAATTCAACAAGAGAATGGGAAAATAATTGTTACCGGACTTTCGCAAGCAGTTGAAGAACAAACCTCTTGCGAAACTCGGATTTATTTCTTAACAGTTAGAAAAATTCATGTTAAAAGGAAAGAAAATCGTATTGGGCATTACGGGCTCTATTGCAGCCTACAAGTCTTGCCTCATCATACGAGGTCTCATCAAGCGCGGAGCCGAAGTGCAGGTGGTCATTACGCCTGCAGGAAAGGAGTTCATCACTCCCATCACCCTTTCGGCTCTTACGCATAAGCCTGTGGTAAGCGAATTCTTCTCGCAGCGCGATGGAACCTGGAATTCGCACGTAGACTTAGGTCTGTGGGCGGACGCCATGCTCATCGCTCCTTGCACAGCCTCTACCATGGGAAAGATGGCTCACGGAATTGCTGACAACATGCTCATCACAACCTATCTGTCGATGAAAGCACCTGTTTTCATCGCTCCAGCCATGGACCTCGACATGTATAAGCATCCTTCTACCCAAGCCAACATGAAAACACTTCTGGGCTATGGAAATCACATCATAGAACCGGAAGTGGGATTCCTGGCAAGCGGACTGGAAGGAAAGGGACGCATGGAAGAACCTGATATTATCGTAGAATGCCTTGACAGATTCTTCGATGAACAGGCTCGGCAGAATGCAGAGACCGACGAAACTGCATCAGAAAACTGCAAGGAAAAAGAAAGCGATAAGCTCGATTTGAAAGGCAAGAAGATCATGATTACAGCCGGACCAACTTACGAAAAGATTGACCCGGTACGTTTCATCGGCAATTATTCTTCCGGCAAAATGGGCTTTGCCCTTGCTGAAGAGTGCTGCCGTCGTGGTGCTGAGGTTACGCTGGTTGCAGGTCCGGTTTCGCTCAGCTGTTCCGAAGCCATTCATCGCATCGATGTAGAAAGTTGCGAGGAAATGTATCAGGCAGCCACACAAGCCTTCGCCTCAACCGATGCAGCCATTCTCTGTGCTGCTGTTGCTGATTTCAAGCCAAGCGAGATTGCTGACAGGAAAATCAAGCGCGAGAAAGATGATCTGGAACTACGCCTCGTCCCTACTCACGATATTGCTGCAGCCCTTGGCAAGATGAAACAAAAACATCAGCGAATTGTGGCTTTCGCCCTGGAAACCAACGACGAAGAAGCTAATGCGCAGAAAAAGCGCAAAAAGAAAAATGCCGATTTCATCGTGCTTAACTCTACTCGCAATCCGGGAACCACATTCCGTACGGATGATAACCAGATAACGATTATTTCTGAAGAGGGTAAGAAAGAATATGAGAAGAAACCGAAAACTGAAGTGGCTCGCGACATTATCAACGAGCTGGCTCATCTCTTGTAGTCCCATCACATCAGCCGCTCAGGAGTTACAGGCTAAGATTACCATCAACCATGCCCAGATTCAGGGCACGGAAAACCGGGTATTCGATAATCTGCAGCAAACTCTTGAGCAGTTTGTGAACGACAGGCAATGGACGAATCTTCAATTCAGGAAGAACGAGCGCATCGTGTGCAACTTCAATATCACGGTAAGCAAGTATGATAAAGACCAGAATATCTTTACCTGCAAGGCGCTCATCCAGGCCAACCGTCCCGTCTACAATTCAGCCTATACGTCCACCTTATATAATAATGTGGATGAAAACTTCACGTTCAAGTTTGCCGAGTTCGACCAACTGGAGTTTACCGAAGAGCGGATTGACAACCAGCTAACGGCTCTGCTCGCCTACTATGCTTACCTCATCATCGGTTTAGATCTTGACAGTTTTGCGCCTAAAGGTGGTGAAGACATTCTGCAACGTTGCATGAACCTCACCAACAACGCCCAGAATCTTGATTTTCCGGGCTGGAAAGCGTTTAGTGACAACAGAAACCGATTCGCCATCATTTCCGATTATCTCGACGGTGCCATGGAACCTTTCAGAATGCTGCAATACAATTATTACAGAAAAGGGCTCGATGAAATGGCGAATAATGTGGAACGAGGCAGAACTGAAATCACCAACACCCTGCTCCAGGATCTGAAGAAGGCACGTACAGACAGACCGCTCAGTCTGCTGCCACAAATCTGGACCGACTATAAGAAGGACGAGCTTGCTAACATCTATCAGAAACATGGCACTCAGAAAGAGAAAGAAAGCATTTATGAGCTGCTCTTCTCCATCAATCCTTCTCAAAACTCATATTGGGACAAAATCAAGGAATAAGGCTACATGCAGAATGATTCGAGGCAACTTCTCGAATGATAAAGCAAAGAATCTTCCTAGATAGGTTAAGTTCCTTAAAAACAATAAGATAAGAAATTATGCTCAAGCAATTATACATCAAGAATTTCACGTTGATTGACGAGTTGGACATTCCTCTTTATCCAGGATTCTCAGTCATCACGGGCGAGACGGGTGCCGGAAAAAGCATCATTCTCGGAGCCATTGGACTGCTTCTGGGCAATCGTGCTGACAGCAAGGCCATCAAGGCAGGAAGAGACCGATGCGTGATAGAAGCCCACTTCGACCTGTCAAAATACGGAATGCAGGATTTCTTCGATGCTAACGATATTGATTATGATGCAGAAGACACCATCATCCGCCGCGAACTGACAGCTGCCGGAAAGAGCCGTGCCTTCATCAACGACACGCCCGTCTCCCTGAGCAAGATGAGAGAACTGGGCGAACAGCTCGTCGATATTCATTCGCAGCACCAGAACCTCCTGCTGCAGAAGGAAGACTTCCAGCTCAGCGTGGTCGACATTATTGCCCACGATGAAAAGCAGAAGAAGGCTTATCTTGCCGAATACAAGAACTATAAAAAGGCTAAGCAGCAGCTGGAAGACCTGAAAGCGGAAATCGCAAAGAACAGGGAGAATGAGGAATTCATGCGCTTCCAGTTTAAGGAACTGGATGACGCAAACCTGCAGGAAAGCGAACTTGAGCAACTGGAACAGGAAGCAGAAACCCTGAGCCATTCTGAAGACATCAAGACTGCTCTCTATGAAGCAGATAATGCACTCTCGGGCGAAGACGGCAGTATTCTTGACAAACTGAAGAATGCAGCCCAGCAGATTGACAACATCAAGGAGGTTTATCCGGATGTGAAAGAGGTGGCTGAGCGAATGCAGAGCAGCTATATAGAACTCAAGGATATTGCCCAGGAAATAAGCGGAAGCGTTGACAATATAGAGTTCGACCCGAACCGGCTTGAAACCATCAATTCCCGGCTTGACCAGCTCTACTCGCTCCAGCAGAAATTCCATGTGGAAAATGTAGAAGAACTCATCGACACTCGCGAGCGAATCAACGAACAGTTGCAGCACATCGATAATGGAGATGAAGACATAGAAGAGCTGGAAAAGCAAGTTGCCCTTCTGCTTGCCAAGGCTGAAAAGCTGGCTGGTGATCTGACTGCCATCCGAACGAAATCGGCCAGAAAGATAGAAGAAGAAATGAAGAAACGTCTCATTCCTCTGGGAATTCCAAACGTCCGCTTCGAAATTTCATTCTCCGCCAAGCCGCTCAGTTCTGATGGTGTTGACAAGGTCAATTTCCTGTTCAGCGCCAACAAGAGCACGCTTCTCCAGCCGGTGAGTCAGGTTGCTTCCGGTGGAGAAATCGCCCGCGTCATGCTTTCTCTGAAGGCCATGATCAGCGGCGCCGTAAAACTGCCGACCATCATCTTCGATGAAATCGACACGGGAGTAAGCGGTAAGATTGCTGAAAAGATGGCGGAAATCATGACAGAGATGGGCAACCTGAACCGCCAGGTTATTTCCATCACCCACCTGCCTCAGATTGCTTCCATGGGAACCCATCATTACAAGGTTCTGAAAGAAGAAACCGAAGAGGGAACTCTTTCTCACATGAAGGAACTCAACGAGCAGCAGCGTATAGAAGAAATCGCCCAGATGCTCAGCGGAAGCGATATTACACCTGCTGCCCTGGCAAATGCTAAGGAGTTGCTCAATAAACATAAGCAACACAAATAAGATTATGAAAAAAATAAATATGATCATGATGGGACTGATGCTCGGAGCATCATCCCTCTATGCACAGCCGGGTTCGGTCCAGAAACTGGCTAAGAGCGTTTTCACCTTGACTACTTTCAATCAGAAAGGCGACATTATCGCCTCTACCCAAGGTGTTTTTATCGACAACAAGGGAACGGCTATCAGTACCTTCAAGCCATTTGTCGGAGCTGTAAAGGCTAGCGTTGTTGACGCTTCCGGCAAATCGATTCCTGTTGAGGCCATCATGGGAGCCGACGAACTCTACGATGTGGCTAAATTCCGCATCAACGCCTCTACAGTTGCTGCCCCTATCGCAACCAAGGAATCGGCTGCTGGCGACAAGGTCTGGCTGGTTCCTTATTCTATCAAGAAGCCGGCTTACCAGCAGGAGGACATCAGCAGCGTAGAGAAGTTCAAAACTACGTACAACTATTACATCTTCTCGAATAGTGCTCCCGAAAATGCAGTAGGTTGTCCGTTTGCCAACAAGAACGGCCAGGTAATCGGTCTGATGCACAGCAATGGTCAGGTAACGGCCATCGACGCCAACTACGCCAAGCAGCTGAAGGTAACCGGTCTTTCGAGTCTTGACGCAGCCCTTCGCGAAACCACCATCCGTACAGCTCTTCCTGATACAGAGAACGAAGCGATGACGATGATGACTCTGAAGAAAGGCCAGACTACTGCTGATGAGTATGCGAAATATAGCGATGAGTTTATCAGCAAATTCCCTACTTCAGCCTTCGGTTACAAGGAGAAAGCCACTTATCTGACGGATAAGGCCGAATATGATGCAGCTGCCAAACTGATGGAAGAAGGCATTAAGAAATCGGCTGCCAAGGATGAGGCTCATTCCAACTATGCCGACCTGATTTATCAGAAGATTATTTACAAGGGCGATTC
>CAVHWE010000022.1:0-19809 GCA_963639495.1 bacterium
TTGCCTGCTGCCAGAATGCATCAAAATCCTTAGGCTCCTGGGTATAAGGCTGAATCTTATCTACCGAGAATCCTACTTTGATATGATGCTGATAGGTCTTGCCATCGAGTTTATAGAATAATCTCAAATCGCGGAAGCCCGGTGCCTTTCGGGTTCCCATGTTCACGATGGCGCGTCCATTCTTCAGCTTGAAGCTTCCTTTCTTGTCAGCCTTCAGCATGTCATCGCCTATTTCATAGTTCACCTCGCCGTCGCGCGGTATTCCATACTTATAGAAACGAACTTCCACCTTAGCCTGCTCGCCAGTCTTATAGAGCCAGTCGGCATGGTCGGGCACGGTAAGCCAGAGATAATCACTCTTGTACGGATAGTTCTCCGCCTTGATGCTTAACCCGCTCATCATGTTCATCGCCAGGATCAACATGAGCGAGAGATAAATTGTTCTTAATTTGTTCATTACCTAATATAGTTTGCTTTATGTTATAATTGACGATATGGTTTATTTGCCTTTTCTCGCAGACTTAGAATTCTTCTTACTTGGCTTTGGCTTCGCTTTATCTGACTTAGGCTTTTCTGGATTTAAGCCACACTCCTTATAGAACAAGGCATCAGCATCACGCTCATCGTCCTCATCTTCATCCGGCCAATTATTAAAATCAAGCCAATCGTCATCAAAATCATTAGCTTCACCTTCCGCATACTCATTCAGAATTTCCGTGAAATCAGTAAACATAATAACCCGTTCATCTGTTCCCTCAGTAAGCAACTTGGTTATACCCTTAAAGCCATTCTCAATTTCCACAGGCGGCACACTATGTTTCTTATAGATGTTCTTTATCATAGGCAGCAATTCCGCCGCCTCGATTTGAGCAAGAGATTTCACGATCCAATCCATCGCCATGGCAGGGATTGTGAACTCGATACATGATTTCAGCACATCCGTAACCCATTCCAGTACCTGTAGGCGGCAAGAAGGATTCTCGACAGCCATCTGTACCACGGCATTGAAAACTGTAGGATAAACTTCAGGCACAAAACTATCCGTCTTCATCATTTCTTTCAGTTCCTCAAGATGCCCTACGCCAACGTGAGCCAATATCAAAGTGGTGGCTTCTTCGTACCCACTGTAATAGAATTCATAGAAACTTGGATTTTGCTTCAAGGTTTCAAGGATTACGTCGAAGAGACCTGTCAGTTTGAAATCATCTACAAGCTGGAAAGCTGCAATGATAGGCAAGCCACTGGTCTCCACATCTTCCTCGAAATCACGAGTCAATCCATCGGCAAGAATGAACATAAAGAAATTACGCATTGCCTCTTCCTGTTCCTGCTGCGAAAGGGAAGCCATCTCACGATGAGCCACGTCATACGCCGCAAGAATTTCGCTTGGCATATAGGCACTGAATAAGTGCTGAAGATATTTCACCAAAGGCTTTACTTGCTGGGTATAGTCAGGGCGCTGATAGGAATAAACCGTCTCCTGCACATCACCCAGACTTCTACCCGACGATGCGAAATTTTCGAGATCAGCCATCAGCATCATTTTCTCTTCGGGCGACATTCCGTTCAGTATTTCAGTTAATGCATTCAAAACAGGATTGCCGCTGTTTTTTCCTTTTTTCTTTTTTGCCATTATTTCTTTTTTTATTTATGATTTCAGTTCTATATTTAACAATTCGGCATGATACCATGCCTTGGCTCTTGCATCAAACTCCTTACGGACCATACTGCCAGGCTCGCCATATTTCTCTCGAAGATGATCTTCGAAAGTACGTAGTTTAGCTAATTTTTCTTCATTAAACTTAACCATAAGCCTTTTCGTTTATTTCTGTATTCCATGCTGCAAAAATAAGAAAAATATTAGTTACTTCCAAATTTTCAGGAAGGAATTTGTTACTTTCTTGCTCTTTTAGTATAATAATACGTGTTGATACAGGTAAACGACTTCTCAAAATACTTCGTTGATTCTTGCAACAAGTTCCTCTGGCTTGAAGTCTTCCATCTTAGAAAAGGCAAACCATTTCTTTCCTAAGTCCTTGATGGAGGCTCCCACATGATAAACCGTATCATCAATACAAAGAAAGCGATCGTGGGAACGACGGAAAACAGAGATTTCTATCGGAGGATATTGGCTATTATGGCGATCAACATCAAGACGAAGCTGACGACTTATCTGCTGAGTATAAATGATGGCAGAAACAGTATCCTCCCGCTTATCCAATAAAGTCAAAACCGATTCATCCACATAATTATCTATGAGGATGATACGCTGCTTGGCACTCTTTACGAGTTCAGAGACAAAGGAATAAGCATCATAGATTTGGTTATCAAAGAAGATTCCTTGCTTCGGTTTGTACATTCCTTCGTCCAAGCGACGGAATATTTCGTCTATGCGATGGTCTTGTACTTCTTGATGAACAAGAATCTTCGCCTGAACCTTATTAGACTCCAACTGATTAAATTCGATTGTTTCCAATCGTTGGAAAATCGCCGCATTGTTCACCATAAAATGACGCATGGAAACGAATGCTCGCATAATACGAATATTCACTTCAACAGCCGTCGGCGACTTCAAAACACCGCTAAGCATAGCAACCCCTTGCTCTGTGAAAGCGTAAGGAAAATACTTAATATTGCTACCACGCCCTTCGTTCAAGGTCACAAATTGTGACCTTGAACATTCTTCTTTAGTCAACTGAAACCTAAAATCATCGGGAAAACGTCCTAAATTACGTTTTACCGCTTGATTCAACACTTTGGTTTCTACTCCATACAGCTCAGCCAAGTCACGGTCGAGCATCACTTGTTGCCCTCTGATAACTCGTATCAGAGACTCCACTTTATTTTCTACAGGCAGTTGCTGTCCTTCCACCTGTTCCAATTCCTTTTCCTTTGCCATTTCCTTTGGGTTTGAATATTTTGGCAAAGATACAACTATTATTGGAAACAAGCAAGGATTTTCTAGAATGTTTTTGTTCAAGGTGCCAAATTGGCACCTTAAAGAATGGAATAAGGTTTTGAAGTCGCAATTTGCGACTTCAAAACCTACACAAATATTACCTGATGGCAATCTTTAGGTCATTGCCCTTTATCTTGGCGATGACGATGCTTTCATTCGGCTTATCGAAATGAAGGACACCTTGCACCGCCTTGGCACTTCCGAGGTTCACGCCACCTACAGAATAGAAGGTTACGACCTCGTCATCATTCAAGCCCGAGATGGTTATGTCATTATGTCAATTTACAACTTTGTTGGAAAAACAAAAATTCTACTTATATCTTTCGAGCTTACAATCGGCAAATTCTTTATTTTATAAATATTGAACTTTTCAAATTCCCGAACATCTAGACTCTGTAAGAACATAGGTTTACCTTTTCTGTTATACACACAAACTATCATTCGCAAATTGCGCACACAGTTATCTGTTTCCTCTTTCAGTTCAAAAAGCAAATCACAAGTATTATCTTTATTCCTGCAAATACTGCAATTAGTGACCCTAACACCATACTCCTTTTCCAATTGAAAATCTTGATTAATCAAAGCGTTCAATCTATCCTCTTCCGTGTTTGGAGTAAAACTTGTTTTGACATATTCGCCATAGTGCTCTGTAAGTTTTTTGGATGACACATACCAGGCATATTCACTCTCCTTATCAGCTATGTTTATTTTCAACTGCATGAAATTATTCATTTTCAGTTCCAATGAAAAGAAATCGTGGGCAGTTAAAACATCAGTTCGGCTATAGAAAATCTTGATGAAATACTCATGTCCTGGCTCTAAATCTTTCTTATGACATTCATCTAGAAGTTTAAGAGGTGCTGTTCTCCAAACATCTTCATATCGCTCTATCCCTGCATATATTTGCTGGATTTTTCTTACATCATTATCAAAATGAAAATAAACTTCACCAGTTGTACAAATCACCCTATTTGAAATATTCTTTATAACAATTTTATAAGAAACTCCAAAAGCTGTGATTTCGCTGCCATCCAATCGAAACTGAATCCCATTAGCAATAAAACCTTCAAACCACTCTTTCATGTTACCAGCCATAATCTCTTGCAAAAATCATTTATCACTCCAAATTGCCATTTCTCCAAGATAACTCAATATTACCCAAACCAACCAAAACACAATTTGCAAAAAGCCATCACAAGAAGAGCTAAATGGATTTATACCAGGATGATAGCCAAAAAATTCGCAAATTATAGCCAATATATAAATTGCTATAAAAGATACAAATCCAGCAAAAATAGGAATAAAGACTGTAGCGACAACTTTTGCCCCCATATTATTACTTTTATTTAACTAGCCCTCACCCAAGACTAGACATTAAACGGAAGACGTGGGATCTCCTTGTTACCCGTCCCACGCTCCGAGGCCTTCGCATTGCCCTGTACAGTTGAACGAGCAACGTCGAAGCCCACGCCGATATGTATACACTTTTCCCTATACCAATACTTAGCATATCGCAAAACGCAATACACCCATACCAGTAAAGGGATGTGGCTATAACACATCCCAATGGGCATCTACCGTTGCAATGTTCGTGACTGTACATGAAAGTTGCGAAGTTTCGGAACGTCAAGAACAAAGCGTCAAGTAAACGCCTTTATATTATGTCGTGACACCATCCCACCTAAAACCATCCGTCTAGCAAAAGAAAGTCGCTCAGAGCGACTCCAAATGCCTCGACTCGGCGTGAGCGAGTATGGTATCGGTTGCAAAGGTAATGAAAAAAGTGATTACTTGTATCGTTTTCGTGGATTATTTTTCATGGTAGCAGCAAATTTTCTTGTGTTAAGGCACACAAGAATAAACAAACAAGTGCCTTTATCGGTATTCAAGAACCAGAATACCAGGAAAGGCACTTATCTCTATACACAAGCCAACTGTAATTCGCTAGCTGCATTCTTTATCTCTTGCAAGATTTCATATTCACGTTCTGCGGAAGGCTTTTTTGTACCATTCACGTATTGTGTCATCAAGCCTTGGCTAATACCCAAACGTTTTCCGATTGCAACGGCATTCAGTTCTGGATGAGAAAGGAATAATAATGAGATTCCCTTTGGCTCTGGATTATCATATTCGAAACTCTCAAAGGAAACATCCTCATCCAATGCTGGCCAATAGATTCCCTCATCATCCATTTCATAATTTTCACGTTGGGTTGGTGTAGCATTCCTCAACCTCTTATAATAAAGCAAAGATTGCCACAATACTCTTCCGTCGTCTGTCTCGCCGTATATTCGGTCATCGGCAAACCAAATTTTTTTAATCTTCATTTTCACCTCCTTCTACACTAGTACCAAAATACTCTTTCCATTTAGCAATCGCCAAATCATGATTCTCTTCAAGAACCATTTCTGCTGCTTTTACATCCTTGTTCTTCAATCCCTTGTTGTAAACAAGAATCACTGCATTTTCTGTAATCTCAAACTTAGCCTTACCATCAGCATTCTTAACATGGACATGAATTGGTTCATGTTCACGAGAATAGAAGTAAAAGCGTAGTCCAAACATTCGTAATATTTCTGGCATAAGCTAACTATTTTAATTGTCGCTGCAAAGATAATGATTTTCTTGATTACTTGTATCGTTTTCGTGGATTATTTTTCACAGTAGCAGTAAATTTCCTTGTGTTAAGGCACACAAGGGCAAACAAAAAAGTGCCTTTCTCGGTATCCTATAACTAGAATATCGAGAAAGGCACTTATCTCTATACACACCCCTAGAACGGCATCTCATCGCTCATGTATACCTTGATGAGCCCACGAGCCTTGGCTAAACTAAACTTCTTCGGGTCGAAGTCTTCTCCCAGCCACTCCTTCATCTCCTCATACTCCTCATTTTGAGGATTCTTGAGCACTTCCAAAAGATGGCGATAGCCATAGACTCCTCCACAGTCCTCAGGAGGACAGGCACCTGTTGCCTTGAGCAAGTTCACTGGGATTTCCTCCTTTCCATCTACTTCTGTCTTCTCCACAAGTTTTACCTCGTGGTTCCAACTATCTCCAAAGTCGTATTCCCATACAATCTTGCTTCCCACTCTATTCAACAGGTTACCAACGGTATACTCACGAGAATCAAATCCCCACTCTAAGCCACCATCCTCGTCAGGCAAAAGATAGCAGTCATTTCCTCTCATAAACTGGTTGAGATGGTATCCTTCCCAACCAACGGCATACACCAAGACTTGCCCCAGACAATCCAAACGTAAATCAGAAGGTACCACCAGCTGGCGATAAACCTTACGTGGAGAACCTTTCAGGGAAACATCGAGCGTAAGAGCATACTTCTGCTTTTTCTTCTTCGACTTGCCTGATTTTGCGGCTTTCGGCTTGCTTGGCCTAAAACCGCATTCCTTATAGAATAAAGAATCTGCATCCCGCTCGTCGTCCTCATCTCCCCATTCATCCTCGTCGGGTTCCAGTAATCGGTTCAGCCAGTCTTCGTCATTACCGCCCAAGAGATCAAAGTCATTATTCTCTCCTACCAACATCTCGTCGAAGAGTTCCTCGAAATCAGCAATCTCCACGATTCGCTCATCGGTTCCCTTAGTAAGCAACTTGGTTACACCCTTGATTCTAGTCTTGATTTCCACAGGCGGAACCTGATACTCCTTATAGATGGTCTTGATGAGCGGCAACAGCTCGACTGCCTTGATTTGTGCGAGCGACTTCACGCACCAGTCCATTGCCATCGAAGGAATGGTTACTTCCACACACGACTTAAATACATCGGAAACCCAAGCCAACACTTGAAGCCTGCAAGCTGGATTCTCCACAGCCATCTGCACTGCCGCATTGAAAACGATGGGATAAACCTCCGAGACAAAGCCATCGGTCTTCATCATCTCTTTCATTTCCTCCAAATGTCCTACGCCGACATGAGCCAACATCAAGGTTGCCGCATCTTCAAATCCACAATAGTAGAACTCATAGAAGCTGGGATTCTGCTTCAACGTCTCCAGAGCAACATCGAAGAGACCTGTAATATGGAAATCATCAACAAGGCGGAATGCCGCAAACAACGGCAGGGCTGAGGCATCCTTCACTCTGCCATATTTCCCCTTCTGACCGTCAGCCAGAATACACATCATGAAATTACGCAAAGCATCTTCTCTCTCTTGCTGGGAAAGAGAAGCCATTGCCTCATGCGCCTGGTCATACGATGCTATAACGTCACTAGGCTTGGCAGCATTAATCAATGGAACCAAATATTTTGCCAAAGGCTTTACCTGCTTGGCGTAATCGGGACATTGATAGGTATACATATCCTCCTGCATCTCCTTCAAATTCTTGCCCGACTGTGCATAAGCATCGAGGTTATTCATGAGCTGCATCTGCTGCTCTGGCGACAAGCCACTCAGCATTTCCGAGAACACAGCCATCAATGGATTGCCACCTCCCAAACCTATACCTTTTTTCTTCTTTGCCATATTTTAAAATTATTCTATTCGTTAATATTTTGTTCCATCTTACGATTATAACAAAGGAGTCATATACAATGGTAAATAGACGATTCCGTCTTCTATCTTCAAATCCTTATCGTGAAGAACATAAGGGGTAGCCAACTGTTTGCCATATTTATTGATACACTTGTTAAGAGAGGTAAGCGTGTACTTCTTCCCCGACTTTACTTCTATCGGAGAGATATTATGACGACTTGTAACCGTAGGCTTGAAAATCAGAAAATCTATCTCCATACGGTCTTCTGCTTCCTTGGCAGAAGGCTTACTGAAGAAATAGAGTTTATGCCCAGCAGCCCTCAACATCTGAGCCACAATATTCTCTACCAACATACCTTCATTCACCTCTAGCTTATCAAACATCAATTTCTGATATAGCTCTGTCGTAACAATCCCCCTCTCATCAAACGCATGACTTATCAACAACCCAGTATCACCCATATAACACTTCAAGGTTGTTCGCTCTTCATTGAGTTTAAGTCCAATGCTTGGCTCAGTAGAATTATAGCAGCAGTTGATGATTTTAGCATCCGAAAGCCAAAAGAATGCCTCAGAATAATCTCGCATACGGGCCTCCAACTGCAAGTCTGCTAGCTTAAACTTTTTCTCATGCTTCTGCAATTGATCTGGAATCTCATCAAAGATAGCTGCAACTTTTGTCTCCTGATTATCGGCATACTTCCGAATATCGTTACGATAAAGCCCCAATATGTCTCGCTTTCTCTCATCTACCTGGTCGAAATCACCTGTTTCCACGTAGGTCTTTACAGCCTGTGGCATTCCGCCCACTATCATATATTTCCGGAAATAATCCAGTGCCCGACGATGAAAGCCTCCCATAGGTTGCTGCTTAGCAAACTGATTTTGAATATATGGCATCATCATCTCATCGCCCATAGCCCACAAGAATTCCTCAAAATCCATCGGAAACATTTCGATGGCATGTTCCTCGGAAGGCAACATGATGTCTTTCACGTTTTTCTTGATGGAAATAAGCGACCCTGTCTCTATGTAGTCATAGCGACGATCTGCCACAAGATGCTTGATGGCCGCTCTGGCTCTTGGGCAAAACTGTATCTCATCAAAAATTACGAGCGAATGCGCTTCCTCATCTGCATTTTTTTCGAGGTGTCAGCTTTTTCTTGCCATACAACTCCAAACTGGCTAGAAGCATATCTATATCATCCATATATAGTTCAAAGAACTCTATAACCTTAGGATTCACCCTGCTAAAATCCACAAGAAGATAAGAGTCATATTCGGTTTGAGCAAACTTCTCAACAATATAACTCTTTCCGATACGTCGTGCGCCCTCTATCAATAGAGCCACGTCACCTCGCCTATTTTGCTTCCAATCAAGCAGTTGCTGATATATTTTCCTTTTCATGCCATTATATTTTACACGTTTTCGAGGTTTTCAAAACTGCGTTTTTACACATTTTCGAGATTTTCAATGTTGCAAATATACACATTTTCGAGGAAACCAAAGGATCTTTTCTGCATTTCTTTAAGTTTTTAACCTTTTGAAACATCATAAAGCCCCAATACTATACCTATTCTATGCTTTCTCCGTTATCATCAGCACATGGCTTTCGTCGCTCAATGTTGTGGCGAAGATATAGGTTTCGCCGCCATCCTTCAGCTTCAGACGCTTGCGCAATTCGGCTACAGAGAGGGGGAAGTTGCGGGTGGCGATGTTCGCCTTGGTGATTCCTGAGAGATGACGCTTCAGCTCCTTCTTATTAAAAGAGGAGATGGCTATGATGCGGAAACTTCTGCCGGGGAAGACGGCGATAGGCTCCATGCTCACGAAAAGATGACTGTTCTTGGAAAGCATTCTGGCTCCATATCGCTCGGATAAGACGCTGAAACAGCCGGCTTTCATCAGAGAGGCATTCGGCTCGTAAAGATAAAGCATCTCATCAAGAACTGGTGGAGCTATCTTTACCGAAGATTCCTCCATTTTCATTTCATCACAAACGAAGGATTGCGCATCATTGATGCAATAAATGCGGAGATTCCCTGCGTCCGCAGCATCTTCTATGTGCCCAGAATCTTCTGCTGATGGCAAAACAGAACCATCATTCCGGACAGAGAAGGAATTGCTGCCCACCTTTCCGCCCATATTTCGAGCTGAGAGCACTAAAAGGAGCTCCTTGCACTCATTGTTCACGGAAATGATATGAACCTCTCTTACGCAATTTAATTCGCTTACCGCACGGTGCCAGTCGAGCATCGGAGAGAGTTTGATGATGATATAATCTGCCTTCGAAAGCATCTCTTCCTGCAAAAGGGTTACATCGGGCGTGCAATCCTTCAAGGATACTACCTTGTTGCCCGCATCGTCTCTACGGGCAGGATCTATGAAGATTAGCTTAAGACCAAGCTTGGTCTTAAGTAATGACTGAGACTGATCTTCAGTTATGCCTAAAGAATCTGATGCAGCAGCCTCTTTCTTTGAAGCAAAAGAATGCAGAACCTCTATTCCATCTCCATTCTTCACGATGGCATTCTTCAAACCCAACCGCCCAAAGTTTTCCTTCGCTGCTTCACAGAGATGAGCCTGGCGCTCCACATACATCGACTTCACGCCCAATCGGGAAGCGATGTAAGAGAAGTCTACTCCGAAGCCGCCGGTCAGGTCAACAAACCCGATTTCTTCAGAAAAATCTCCTCCATGAGGTTCTCCTTTTATTTCATTAACATTCTCTTCTGATTCTGTTAATATCTGTTGCTTTTTGCAAGTAGCTTCATTTTTGGCGAATTCTGAATCAACCGCCCCTTTGCCCGCAAATTCGCAAATTTCAGAAAGATGAAGATTTGAGGCGTTTTCGCTCTCCTTCCCCTTTTCTTCTCCGTTTTCAGATGATGAAGGAGACAAACCGAGCAGTCGGGCAGCGAGTTCAGCCTTATAAAGTGCCGTTTGTTCTGACGAACATTGCTCCATCGAAATATGAGGGGGATAGATGATGCCATCGATACTTGCCCAACGGGGCAGTTTCACACGAGCCATCTTTCGCCCGCGAATCTGGTCGAGAGCGAAAGGCATATCTACCTCGGGATACTTGCTGCCGAGGAAAGCCAACTGGCGAACATCATCGTCCTGATGCTGGCGGATAAAATCGAGCGTTGCTTGGTTCATTATTTCTGTTGAGTGATTCGTCATTACATTACTTATTCTTAATAACCGCAAATTTACGACATTCTGATGAGACTACAAAATATTTCTCAGAATATCTGATATTTTATGTTGGGATGCACCAAAAACAGGATGCTCTCGGCTATAATCTACCCTTTTTCCTGGCTATATGATTCTAACAGCAGGCATAAATAAATACATAACTATCGGAGATAGAACAACTGACTAGGAAAAACAGAAGGCTGGCAGAAGAAAAACAGCATACTGGCAAAAGGCAAACAGCCGACTAGCGCAACAGAGGCTAGTCGGCTGTTCCAGTATAACAGTTTGCCAAACATCCTTTCTCTTATTTCAAGAGAAGCACGGTTGGCAGGAATATCGCAATCAGCTCTTCACTCTTCACCTTTTCAACATAAAGAACTGAAACACAACACATTACATAGGTGAAGAGTTTTTCAGCACTCTTCACCCACTCTTCACCACTCTTCACCTTTTACGATTTTGGGAAAGGTATAAACGCAGAGCCGCTTAGCTGTCAACAGCCTAAAAAGGTGAAGGGCGGGTGAAGAGTAAAAAAACACTCTTCACCCGTCCAACTTCCTATCCTTCAACTACTTACACCCAAAAGGTGAAGAGTGAAGAGTTGTTGGGAAAATTCTCTCGCATCCGTAAAGATGCAGAGAGAAAATTCCGGTGTCTCAAAAGAAACGATGGATTAGTCAGCCAACTTAGCCTTCAAGAACTCACGGTTCAAGCGGGCGATGTTAGCGATAGACTCGTTCTTAGGACAAACAGCCTCGCAAGCACGAGTGTTTGTACAGTTACCGAATCCGAGCTCATCCATGCGTGCAATCATCTTCTTAGCACGGGCAGCAGCCTCTACACGACCCTGTGGGAGAAGTGCCAACTGGCTAACCTTTGAGCTGACGAAGAGCATAGCAGAACCATTCTTACATGCAGCAACACAAGCACCGCAACCGATACATGTAGCGCAATCCATTGCCTCGTCTGCATTCTCCTTAGGAATCAGGATAGCGTTGGCATCCTGAGCCTGACCTGTACGAATGCTGGTGTAACCACCTGCCTGGATGATCTTGTCGAATGCTGAACGGTCTACCATACAGTCCTTGATGATAGGGAAACCAGCAGAACGCCAAGGCTCAACGGTGATTACGTCACCATCGTTGAAACGACGCATGTAGAGCTGACATGTTGTAGCACCACGCTCAGTCTTACCGTGTGGTGTACCATTAATATAGAGAGAGCACATACCGCAGATACCCTCGCGGCAGTCGTGGTCGAAGACGAAAGGCTCCTGACCTGACTCGATGAGCTCCTCGTTCAAGATGTCGAGCATCTCGAGGAATGAAGTATCATCTGGGATGTTCTTCATCTCATGTGTATCGAAGTGACCCTGTGCTGTAGGACCGTCCTGCTTCCAATACTTAACTGTGAAACTTATATTTCTTGCCATTGTCTTGTTCGCTTTTTAATTCTTGTAATTTCTTGTCTGTACCTTAATTGCCTCATACTCGAGAGGTTCCTTGTTGAGCACTGGAGCAGTTGTATCATTGCCCTGATACTCCCAGCAACCTACGTAGAAGAAGTGCTCGTCATCACGCTTTGCCTCGCCTTCCTCTGTCTGGTACTCCTCACGGAAGTGACCACCACAGCTCTCGTTGCGGTGCAATGCATCGTAAGCGATCAACTCGCCCATCAAGATGAAGTCACGCAAGTGGATAGCCTTATCCAACTCTACGTTCAAGCCTTCCTTCTTGCCAGGGATGAAGAGGTTCTTGTTGAATTCCTCGCGGAGAGCCTTCATCTTCTTCAAGCCTTCCTCAAGACCTTCCTTGGTACGACCCATACCTACGTGCTCCCAAAGGATGTGACCCAACTCCTTGTGGATAGAATCTACAGAGCGCTTGCCCTGGATACCCATCAGACGGTCGATTTCCTTCTGAACACCTGCCTCTGCCTCTGCGAACTCTGGGAGATCGGTAGAGAGCTTTGGCCACAATGCCTGGTCAGCCAGGTAGTTCTGGATGGTGTATGGCAATACGAAGTAACCGTCAGCCAAACCCTGCATCAAAGCAGATGCACCAAGACGGTTAGCACCGTGGTCAGAGAAGTTACACTCACCGATAGCGAAGAGACCTGGGATAGTGGTCATCAACTCGTAGTCAACCCAGATACCACCCATTGTATAGTGGATAGCAGGGAAGATCATCATTGGGTTGTAGTACTTCACGCCGTTAATCTCGTTAGCCAACTCACCTGGGTTAACGTCGGTAATCTCCTCATACATATCGAAGAGGTTGCCATAACGCTGCAGGATAACGTCGATGCCGAGACGGTTGATAGACTCAGAGAAGTCAAGGAATACGGCAAGACCTGTGTTGTTGACACCGAAGCCCTTGTCGCAACGCTCCTTAGCTGCACGAGAAGCCACGTCACGAGGAACCAGGTTACCGAATGCTGGGTAACGGCGCTCCAAGTAGTAGTCGCGGTCTTCCTCAGGAATATCAGAACCCTTCTTTGTACCAGCCTGCAATGCCTTAGCATCCTCAATCTTCTTAGGAACCCAGATACGACCATCGTTACGGAGTGACTCTGACATCAAAGTCAACTTACTCTGGTTTGTACCGTGAACAGGGATACATGTAGGGTGAATCTGAACGTAAGATGGGTTAGCGAAGTCAGCACCCTTGCGGTAGCACTGGATAGCTGCTGTACAGTTACAACCCATAGCGTTTGTAGAGAGGAAGTAAGCGTTACCATAACCACCGGTAGCGATAACTACGGCGTTGGCAGAGAAACGCTCCAACTTACCTGTAATCAAATTCTTGGCGATGATACCACGAGCGTGACCGTCAACGATAACTACATCCTCCATCTCGTAACGGGTGAAGAGCTTAACCTTACCTGCCTCAACCATGCGGCTCAAAGAAGAGTAAGCACCGAGGAGGAGCTGCTGACCAGTCTGACCCTTAGCATAGAATGTACGAGATACCTGAGCACCACCGAAAGAACGGTTAGCCAACATACCACCGTACTCACGAGCGAAAGGAACGCCCTGAGCTACACACTGGTCGATGATGTCGTTGCTCACCTCAGCCAAACGGTAAACGTTAGCCTCACGAGCACGGTAGTCACCACCCTTTACTGTATCGTAGAACAGACGGTAAACAGAGTCACCATCATTCTGATAATTCTTAGCTGCATTGATACCACCCTGTGCTGCGATAGAGTGAGCACGACGTGGAGAGTCCTGGATGCAGAAGTTCAAGATATTGAAGCCCATCTCGCCGAGAGAAGCAGCAGCAGAAGCACCTGCCAAACCTGTACCTACAACGATAACGTCGAGCTTTAACTTATTCTTTGGGTTAACCAAACGCTGGTGAGCCTTATAGTTGGTCCACTTCTCAGCAACTGGTCCTTCAGGTATTCTAGAATTTAATGTTTTTGCCATAATCTTTTTTAATACTTAAATGATTACATGAATTAAGCTGCGCAGCACAAAGCAGGAGCACAACCGAAAGCGAATGCCAATACGACAATGATGAAGAGGGCAATCAAAATGGTGGTGTAAATCATACCGATGGTCTTCCAACGGCAGAACCAAGTCTTACCATTCCAACCCAATGTCTGAATAGCACTCCAGAAACCGTGAGTGAGATGGAACCAGAGAGCAACCAACCAGATGATGTAGAGAACTACATAAACAGGGTTAGCAAATGTGTCCTGGATAAATGCGAAACCATCTGCAGGATTGTGAGCAACTGCCATACCTGTCATCTCTGCAAACATCATGTTGAACCAGAAGTTGAACAAGTGAAGCAACAAACCGAGAACGATGATGATACCGAGCACCAACATGTTCTGGCTAGCCCACTCAACCTTCTCTGGCTTTGCAACAACCTCGTAACGCTGGTTACCACGAGCACGACGGTTCTGTGCTGTCAGGATGAAAGCGTAAACGATGTGACAAACTGCCAAAGCTGCCAAACCCAAAGTTGCAACTACGGCGTACCAGTTAGCACCCAACAACTCGCAAATCATGTTGTAAGCATCTCCTGAGAAGAATGCTGCAACATTCATGCAGCAGTGGAATGTCAAGAATAGAATAAGAGCGATACCAGTTACTGACATCACTACCTTTCTACCAATAGATGAATTGATTAACCACATAAATGATTGAATTTTAATTATTTAACTGTTTGAAACTAATTTATTATTTCCTTCATCTCGTACTTGCAATACCACTTTTAAGGCATTCTGCAATCCTCATTTCTAGGTATATTTTCGCAAGTCTGCTGCAAAATTACTACATTTTAATGATTTATCAAAGTATTTTTGCTAAAATTTCGATTTTATTTCTTACTTTTGCCGAAAATTAGAAAAAATATAGATTAAACGAAGTATGAAATTCAATTATGACGTGCTCGTTATCGGTGGAGGACATGCCGGATGCGAGGCTGCAGCAGCCTCTGCAAACATGGGTGCCAAAACCTGTTTGATAACGATGGATATGAACAAGATTGGTCAGATGAGTTGCAACCCCGCCATCGGAGGTATTGCCAAGGGACAGATTGTGCGCGAAATCGATGCTTTGGGCGGACAGATGGGTATCGTAACGGATAAAACCGCCATCCAGTTCCGAATGCTCAACATCGGCAAAGGTCCTGCCGTATGGAGCCCCCGTGCCCAATGCGACAGAGGAAAGTTTATCTGGGAATGGAGAACCATCCTCGACCATACCGACAACCTCGACATCTGGCAAGACCAGGCTGACGAACTGCTCGTAGCTAACGGAGAGGCCATCGGCGTAAAAACCATCTGGGGAGCCGAATTCTACGCCAAGAGCATCATCATCACCGCTGGAACATTCCTGAACGGCCTGATGCATGTAGGAAGAAAGATGGTAGAAGGCGGAAGATGCGCCGAACCTGCCGTACACAACTTTACGGAGAGCATCACCCGATGGGGTATCACTACAGCCAGAATGAAAACCGGTACTCCGGTCAGAATAGACAAGAGAAGTGTTCATTTCGAAGATATGGAAGAACAGCCAGGCGACAGCGATTTCCACCAGTTCTCTTACATGGGAGAACATCGGGTTCTGAAACAATTGCCTTGCTGGACTTGCTACACCAACAAGAAGGTACACGAAACTTTAAAAAGCGGTCTCGCTGACTCACCTTTATATAATGGTCAGATTCAGAGTACCGGTCCACGTTACTGTCCGAGTATAGAAACGAAGCTCGTCACCTTCCCCGACAAGGATCAGCATCCGCTCTTCCTGGAACCGGAAGGCGAAGATACGAACGAGATGTATCTGAACGGTTTTTCTTCGAGCATGCCGATGGATATCCAGTTGAATGCACTTCACGAGATTCCTGCTTTGAGAGATGCCAAGATTTACAGACCGGGATACGCCATCGAATACGATTACTTCGACCCTACCCAACTCAAACATTCACTGGAGTCGAAAATCATCAAAGGTCTATTCTTTGCCGGACAGGTGAACGGAACCACCGGTTATGAGGAAGCAGGAGGACAGGGAACCGTGGCAGGAATCAACGCAGCCTTGCATTGTGTTGGCGACAAGACATTCGAGATGAACCGCGATGAGAGTTATATCGGCGTACTCATCGATGATCTCACCACAAAGGGAGTTGACGAACCATACCGTATGTTTACCTCCAGAGCCGAATACCGCATTCTGCTCCGTCAGGACGATGCCGATGCCCGACTCACCGAAAAAGCATACGAACTCGGAATTGCCAAGCGCGATCGTTACGACTGGTGGATAGAGAAAAAAGAAGCCATCGGAAGAATCATTGAATTCTGCGCCAACTATCCTATCAAGAAGGATGAGATAAATCCGAAACTGGAAGCACTCGGTACTACTCCACTTCGCGCCGGCTGCAAGCTCATCGACCTCATCGCTCGTCCGCATCTGAACCTCACGAATCTTTCGGAGATTATTCCGGACCTGAAGGCTGCACTGGAAACGCCAGCCAACCGAAAGGAAGAGATAACGGAAGCTGCAGAAATCAAGATGAAGTACAAAGGTTACATCGAACGAGAGCGTCTCATTGCCGACAAGATGCACCGTTTGGAGGACATCAAAATCAAGGGCCGTTTCAACTATTCCGAGCTCCACGAAATCTCCACAGAAGGACGCCAGAAACTCGAGCGCATCGACCCGGAAACCTTGGCACAGGCAAGCCGAATTCCGGGTGTATCACCAAGCGATATCAACGTGATGCTCGTATTACTCGGAAGATAAGCCGTTTCACAGCGAGAAACAAGGAAACTATTAATGTTTCACGTGAAACAGATTATCAGCAAAACATTTGATGCTCAACCGCTTAAGAAAGGTTGCATCAAGTGTTTTGCGGTTAAAGTAAAACTTCAGCAATTCGTGAAACAAAAGCTGATAAAATCGAGCAAAACACAAAAAACAAATGGGCAAAAAGCCCATTAAAAGAAGCAAGAAAACAGAATAAAATAAGTATCAATTTAAAGCATAAAAAGTAATGAACAATCAGCTATTATTAGACAATCTGCGTTGCATTCCAGATTGGCCAATCAAGGGTGTAAACTTCCGCGATGTATCAACCCTTTTCAAGAATCCTGCATCTTTAAAAGAGATCAGCGATGAGATGTATGAACTCTACAAAGACAAAGGAATCACCAAGATTGTAGGCATCGAATCACGCGGTTTCGTAATGTCTTCTGCCCTTGCTATCCGTCTCGGAGCCGGCGTAGTTTTATGCCGCAAACCAGGCAAACTTCCATGCAAAACCGTACAGGAAAGTTATGCTAAGGAATATGGCATCGATACCATCGAAATCCACGAAGATGCCATCAATGAGAACGACATCGTACTCCTCCACGACGACCTCCTTGCCACCGGTGGAACCATGAAAGCAGCATGCGACCTGGTAAAGAAATTCCATCCGAAAAAGGTATATGCCAACTTCATTATCGAACTCGTAAACGAGAATTTCGAAGGCAGAAACTCCTTTGATCCAGACGTTGAAGTAACTACTTTATTACAGTTATAAGCTGCAAAAAGACTGCAAGAAATACTGCGAGAATGCAGCAAGGAAGCAGCAAGGAAGCAGTAAAAGACACTAGAGCGTTGCCGTTTCACGTGAAACAGTAGCGCTCGTTTTCCCTTTAAAAATAAGTAAAAATATGACGAAACAAGAGAATGAGGAGCGCTTGGCAAGGCTTAAAAACATAGTTTTAAGTATGCCGGAAAAGCCAGGAAGCTACCAATATTACGACGAAAATCATACGATTATATATGTGGGAAAGGCGAAAAATCTGAAGAGAAGAGTATCTTCCTACTTCCATAAAGAGGTAGACCGATACAAGACAAAGGTGCTTGTTTCTAAGATTCACGACATATCTTATACGGTCGTAAACACAGAAGAAGACGCACTTTTACTCGAAAACAGCCTGATCAAAAAGTATAATCCAAGATACAATGTCCTGCTAAAAGACGGCAAGACATACCCTTCTATATGCGTAACAAACGAGTATTTTCCACGCATTTTCAAGACTCGTCATATCAATAAAAAAGTGGGAACCTTCTTCGGTCCTTACCCTCATATCGGCAGCATGTATGCCGTTTTAGAGGTTATCAAAAAGCTCTATAAGCCCCGCACCTGCAGAATGCCTATCACCAGAGAAGGCGTTGCTGAAGGCAGATACAAGCCGTGTCTGGAGTATCATATCCACAACTGCGGAGCACCCTGCATCAACAAGCAGAGCTATGAGGAATATCAGGAAAACATGCGCCAGGCACGTGAAATTCTGAAGGGAAACACGCGGGAAGTAAGCAAATATCTCTACGATTTGATGATGAAAAATGCAGAACTTCTACGTTTTGAAATAGCCGAAGAATATAAGAAAAAGTACCAATTACTGGATGAATTTGAGGCAAAAAGCGAGGTGGTAAGCCATACTATTACGGATGTAGATGTCTTCACCATCGTAAATGATGATGCCAACAAAAACGCCTTCATCAACTATATTCACGTAAAAAACGGCACCATCAACCAGAGCTTTACCTACGAATACAAACGTAAACTGGAGGAGAGCGACGAGGAGCTTCTGATTACTGCCATTCCAGAAATCAGAGAGCGTTTCCACTCCACATCGAAGGAGATAATCGTGCCCTTCGAAATGGAATGGAAGCTGAAAGATGCAACCTTCTTCGTACCCCAGAGAGGTGACAAAAAGCACCTTCTGGAGCTGTCGGAAATGAACTGCAAGCAGTATAGATTCGACCGTCTGAAGCAGGCAGAAAAGCTCAATCCGGAGCAGAAACAGACCCGATTGATGAAGGAATTACAAGCCAAATTAAAGCTTCCGAAGATGCCTTACCAGATAGAATGTTTCGATAATTCCAACATATCCGGTACTGATGCCGTGGCAGGTTGCATCGTATATAAAGGTATGAAACCATCCAGAAAAGACTATAGGAAATACAACATCAAGACGGTGGAAGGACCGGATGATTACGCATCCATGCAAGAGGTAGTAAGGCGCCGGTACAGTCGCATGATAGAGGAAGAAACTGCACTTCCAGACCTTATTATTACCGATGGCGGAAAGGGTCAGATGGACGTCGTCAGAGAGGTTATTGTTGACGAATTACACCTGGATATTCCTATCGCAGGACTTGCAAAAGACGACCGTCACAGAACCAACGAACTCCTCTTCGGATTCCCTCCTCAAACCATCGCCCTACCACCCGAAAGTGAGCTGTTCAAGGTGCTGACACAGATACAGGATGAGGTGCACAGATACGCTATCACCTTCCATCGCGACAAGCGCAGCAAACATGCTCTTCACTCAGAATTAGACGATATCAAAGGCATCGGTCCAAAGGCTAAAGAAGCCCTTCTGAGCAAGTTTAAAAGCGTGAAAAAGATGAAAGAAGCATCCTTGGAACAACTTTCAGAAGTATTAGGCCCACATAAGGCAGAAATTCTTTCAAAATATTTCGAAGAAAAAGGCGAGAATATGAAATAAAAGTTGTATATTTGCAGTTCAAACTATACTATATATATATTAATAATAATAAGAAGAACAGAACCGAAGCAAGCAATCCACAAATGCTATTCATAAAGTTCAATGTTCAACATTCAAAGTTCAAAGTAGTAATATGAGAAT